>WVZO01000065.1:0-3534 GCA_011772425.1 Candidatus Aminicenantota bacterium | reverse complement strand
GTACTCATTAGCGCACCTCCTTCCTTTATAACGTCATTGACAGATTCCTGGAGTTGATCGAATTTCACATTAAACGAAGGAATGTATTTCTTCAGGGTCTCTGGGATATCGAACAGGGCAATAAAGCGTGTACCCACTTTCCAGGGAGACTCACCATGGTAAATCAGCAAGGGGATAATGGGAGGCAGCTTTTGGGTTTCCGGGTGTTGAGTCACATGGGCTTCCCAGATGTGGGTCATATTTTTGAGCAGCTGAACCCCGGGAAAATCCGGTTCCCAGCTTTTGTGTTCAAACAGGAAGTACAGGTAGGCGGGTTTGTTTTTAAAACGGATCTCGTAAAAAACATCAGAGTAAGATCGGGCCAGTTTTCTGCCTACAAACGTATCTTTGCATGGGGTCAATGTTGAAAAATCCAGGTCCCTGGTGATTTCTTCCGGTAAATTCTCCCTGGTAAAGCTTTCCGCCACTTTATTCTTATCAAACGAAACCCTGAAAAAACCATCATGGGAAAGGTAGACCCTGAATTTTCTTTTATCTTTGTTTTCAGGCTCTGGCGGTTCACTATTATTGTTGAATTTTTGTTTTTCCGGCATACGTTTATTATAATTTTCTATTGGGGTTTTGTCAACAACGGATTTGAAAAGTGGACAGGCTAGAAATATCGTCGAAATTCGAAACAAATTCAAATGACCAAAATACAAATGACCAAAACAAAAATCACAATTACTAAGAAACTCGCGTGCTTTTGTTTTGAATTTCAGTCATTGGAATTTGGTTCTTTCTTTTCTTCTCATCTTATTCTCTTTATTTCTTCGTGTTTCTTTGTGTGCCTTCGTGGCTCCATAATTCTTTAAATAAAGAATCGATCTTTTCCTGGTAATGCATGGTTAATTGAATAGACCTGACCATGCGGATGCTGGGCAAAACGAATGAACCGGACATAATCCTCTTGCAGCCACTTGAGGTTCCTTTCTTCCAAACGTTTACCCTCTACTTTTTTATAATCGTCCAATAATTCACTTATCCAGGATTTTTTCCGGGATTTTAACGAATACGGTTTATTGGTACGGGTTCCGGTTCTGGTATGGGAAAGTGAATAAGGAGGGTTTCCCATGATTATGGAGATGAAGGAATTTTTCTTTACCGCCCCGGCCCGCCGGGATTCCTCGGAAAACACATCCATACCCGGCAGCGGCTTCTGCTCCAGGTCTTCCATTTCCAGGGTATTGGTGAGGTAGATATTAAGGCGTTCATCATCGTTTAAACGGGCATTAAATGATTTCAACAACAGGTTCAATTTCAAATGACTGACAGCATAAGCAGCAGGGAGCAGCTCAAAACCATAGACCCTGTCTAATAATAAATGATAGCCAAACCGGTCGGCAATTCCCTTTCCATACCTGGAAGCGAATTCATCAATGGCCAGGTTTACCGCTTCCCAAAGAAAAGCCGAAGTACCGGCAGCAGGATCAAGAATGATGTTCTCATTATCCACCAGACCACCGGCAATGAAAAACTTTTCCTGCAACAACAAATGAATCGACCTGACTATAAAAGATACCACCGGCTGAGGAGTATAATAAACACCGCGCTTTTCCCTCAGCCGGGGATTGTAATAGGTCAAAAATGTCTCGTAAAAGTGAATCAAGGGGTCCTGGTTTCTGTAAGGGGGGCTCTTTTCGAGAAAACCGCCCCCCTTAACCCCCCGCAAAAGCTTTTCATTAATAGGCTCCCCTCGCCGAGGGGCTGGACCCCCGTAAAACTTTTTATTAGGTGAGTTATGAGACACTTTTAAATATTCATTCAGAAGTTTTTTGGATTTCATTTGCTGGAGGTCGGAGATGATACGGATGATGATAAATTCCAGTTGATAGGGAATATTTTCTCCTGAAATGTATTCGAACAGTTCATGCAATACGATGTTGGTTTTGGGTATGGTTTTGAGAATGTCAAAGCGTGTGAATTTTCGTTTTCCTTTTGCCAGGATAACCGCGGTAAATAAACCGAAAGTCAGGGTTTGTGCATAGAGATCGGCGAATTCTTCAGGTGACAGGTCGTGGATCAAGTGTTTTTGAACCGAGTGGAAAAATTCGATGATAGGTTTATAGTCTTTTGATTGCTTGAGTGCCGGCATGATGATTTCATCGCTAATTAAACGGGTATGACCGGCCAACGATTGGGCCAGTTGATCGATGGTGGTGATTTCAGCGGTTGATTTTTCGATTTTAAGTGATGAATTATTGTCTGTATTTGTCATTGATTTCACTCATTTCCTTTTTTGATTGTGGTAACGTTTGAGTTTGAGCATGAGATTAAATTTAGTGAAGAAAATTTCGCTGTTATCGATGAAAAATCCTCAGAAATATGAGGCCAAACCTTCGTTATCGTAGAAATTTTCTTTATTTTGCAAGGAAAAAAGCGTCTCGTGAGAGGCGATAATACTCTCACGGTAATAGAAGGTAATAGAAGGTGCCAGGTACTTTATTCCAAAAATAAAAAAATCCAGTGCATTAAGGGCACAGGCAAATTCTCTTTTTTAATGTTAATTCCCAATTTGGAGAAGTTCCAAAGGGTCAAAATTGTAAAATGATTGCAATAAACCGTAAAGTTCTTTGCTCATACTATTCAACCTCTTTGGGTCTTTTTCACACCCGGAGACGGATGCCGAGAATGGTAATATCATCCCTTTGTTCTTCGTTGACCTGGTGTCTTGCCAGTTCCTTCAACAAAACGTCCTCCTGCTGGTCTGCACTCAAGTGAGCAAAAGATTGGAGAAATTCCTTTAATCGCCGGGAACCATATTTCTGGTTCAAGGGATCGTGTTGATCTGCAAATCCATCACTGGTTAAATAGATCATTATTTCATTCTCAATGCCGATTTCGTGGTTGGTAAAGACGTGTTTTACCTCCTTTTGTCGCCCGCCGATGGATTTCCTGTCTCCCTTTATTTCAATGAGTTTTGAGTTCTTTACGTAAAAAAGGGGGCGGCGAGCCCCGGCAAACGTGACCTTCCCTGTTGGCAAATCGATCCGGCACAATCCTATATCCATGCCGTCATAGGTATCGGTTTCTTCCATTTCCTGCTTTAAGGCATAGCGAAATCCCTGGTGCAGGCGGGCAAGAATCATGGCCGGGTCAAAGATATGCCTTTCATTAACCACCTCATTCAACATCATATAACCCATCATGGAAAGCAGCGCACCCGGCACCCCGTGACCGGTGCAGTCAGCCAGTGCCAAAAAATAGTGACTTTCGATGATATCGAACCAGTAAAAATCACCGGAAACGATATCTTTGGGTTTATATATTACAAAATACTCCTGTAATTCCTTTGCCATTTTTTCTTTCATGGGCAGCATGGATTGCTGAATTTTATGGGCGTAACGCATGCTGTCCATGATATGACGATTCTTTGTCTCGATAATCTCTTTAGACTGCCGGAGGTTATGATGGGCCTTTTCCAACTCCCTGGTACGTTCTTTCAGGTCCCTGGTACGCAGCTCCACCAACCGGCCAAGTTCCTTTTCCCTGGCC
>WVZO01000031.1 GCA_011772425.1 Candidatus Aminicenantota bacterium | reverse complement strand
TTCCGGTGTTGGTCTGGCTCGAGGTTATATGAATAACCCGGAATTAACCGCAGAAAAATTTGACCGGGATTTATGGGATTTTCAAGATTACCAGGATAAGAAAAGAAAGGAAAATTATCAAAAGTTTTTTGGGGGGTCCAGGGGGGCGATTTTACAAAAAAGTCCCCCTGGCCGCCGGAGGCTCTTCAAAACCGGTGACCTGGCGCGTTGGCTGCCGGAGGGGAATATCGAGTTCCTGGGCCGCCTGGACCAGCAGGTCAAGATCAGGGGATATCGCGTGGAATTGGGTGAGATTGAAAATAGTCTGGTGGCATTGGCAGGGATAAAAGAAGCAGTGGTGATTACCAGGAGCGGTGAAAACAACGAAAAATATTTGTGTGCTTATGTGGAAACAAAAAATAAATCCGATATAAATGTATCTCTTTTAAAGCAAAAGCTTTCTACCCGGCTGCCGGATTTTATGATCCCTTCCCGCTTTATGAAAGTCGATCAAATTCCCTTAACTCCTAATAAAAAAAAGGACTATAAAGCCTTACTGGAACTGGAAACCTTTCATCCCCATGGGGAATCTGTTTACCTGGCACCGGTTACTGGAATGGAAAAATTAATTGCCAATACCTGGCAAGAAGTATTGAACCTCGATAAAATCGGTGTCAATGACAATTTTTTCGATCTGGGCGGAAATTCTCTCAATTTGGTTAAAGTCATCATTAAGCTGAAGAAAATCTTAAACAAAGAGATCCCCACCATGATGATGTTTCACTACCCCACCGTCCGTTTATTGGCTCACTATATCATGGAAGAAGGGGAAAAACAAACCATAATATCGACGACTGAACAAAAGGCTGTGTTGGAAAAATTGGACAAACGAAAAGAAAGATTAAAAACAACCCGGAAGAAAATGAAATGAAGAGGTTTATTGACTTTGTTCAATGTTTACTGTAATATATGCTGTGGCTAAAGAAGGACCTATTATCTGTAATATTCAATCAACAATTATGAATTCAAAATTGGGAGGGCATTGTGTTTATCAATTATCTTAAGAGTGCTATCAGGAACTTAAAAAAAACAAAGCTATTTTCACTGGTTAATATCCTGGGACTTGCTGTTGGTATGACAGCCTGTCTACTGATTTTGCATTATGTTACTTTTGAGAAAAGCTATGACAAATTTTATGAAGGCAGCGAGCGCATTTACCGGCTGCGGTATGAACGCACCAGCCAGGAAGGCAAAGCCGTGAAGTTTGCCTCTTGTTGTCCACCGGCTGGGGCAGCTATCCGTGGGAAGTACCCGGAAGTCGAAAAAATTGCCCGCATATACCAGGTCGATGCCATTGTTTCCCTTAAAGACAGGGACATTAAATTTAAAGAGAAAAAAATTTACTATGCAGAACCCGAATTTTTTGATATTCTGAAGTTAACATTCAGCGAAGGTGACCCACTGCAAGGTATCCGGGAGCCCAATAAAGCCTTTATCTCCCGGTCTACTGCCAGGAAATATTTTGGCCAACAAAATCCGATGGGCAAAACCTTCAGTGTGGATAATAAGGAAGATTACAAAATTGTTGGCATATTTGAAGACCTTCCGCAAAATTCGCATGTGAAAATCGACATACTCCTTTCTTTTAAGAATCTTGAGACCCTCTTTAAAGAAGTGATGCAATCCTGGGGACATACCGGATTCTACACGTATCTGCGGCTCAAACCCGGAGCCGACCCCATGGCATTTGAGAAAAAGCTGGTTGATCTTGTCGAAGCCTCATGCGGTGACCTGATGAAGCATTACAAAGTATTAATCGAACTAAAAATGCAGCCCATGACCGACATTCACCTAACCTCGCATTTTATGCAGGAATATGAGATCAACAGTGACATCGATTCCGTAAACTTTCTATTTATTATCGCCTTATTTATTATAATAATGGCCTGGGTTAATTATATCAATCTATCCACAACCCGGTCTTTAACCAGGGCCAGGGAAGTTGGCTTACGCAAAGTCGTCGGTGCTTCTCGCCATCAGCTCATGATACAGTTTTTCTTTGAAACAATATTAATCAATTTAGTTGCTATTTTACTGGCCTTTGTACTGTTAAAATTGTTCCTTCCCTTTTTCATTCAAATTACCGGCACTCCCCCGGATTACAGCTTCTGGACCGAGGGTTGGTTCTGGACAGCTGTCCCTATCATGTTTATTGTCGGTGTCTTTTTGTCCGGTTTATACCCGGTGGCTGCCATGTCCTCTTTTAAGCCCACAAACGTCTTAAGAGGCAAATTGGGAAATTCAGCCAAAGGTATAAACCTGAGAAAAGCCCTGGTGATTTTCCAATTTCTTATTGCCCTGGCGCTGATTACCGGTACTTTTTCCGTTTATCGGCAAATCACCTATATGAAAAGTCAAGAGTTAGGTTTTGACATGGAAGATATATTAGTGGTTGAAGCACCTCGTATCAGGGATAAAACCTTCGGAGAAAAATTAATCACCTTTAAAGAAGAACTTCAAAAGAACGCCAATATAAAAAAACTTTGCGTTGTCAGCGAAGTGCCCGGCAGACAGATTCTATGGGACAATGGAGGAATCCGAAGACGCGGTGAAGATACCAGTAAAGGAAAAAATTACCAGATCGTGGGCATTGATTGGGATTTTGTTGATGTATTTGATCTGAAAATTCTTCACGGCAGGAATTTCTCAAGAAAATTCCCTGCTGACAAAGATGCGCTTATACTCAACGAGACCGCTGTTAAATGGATGGGATTTAACAGTTCCGCGGAAGCAATCGGGCAGCAAGTGGATTATTGGGGTGAATTCTTTACTATCATCGGTGTCATGAAAGACTATCATCAGGAGTCCTTAAAAGCAGCCTTTGAACCGCATATTTTACGGTTAATGCCGCACGGGTGGGGGCTCAGTGGAAACTTCGCCCTAAAGATCAACCCACAACATGTCCGGGACACCATCCGCCTGGTGCAGCAGCGTTTTGAAGAATTCTTCCCCGGCAATCCCTTTGATTATTTTTTCCTGGAAGACTATTACAATCAACAGTATACAGATGACGAACGTTTCGGAAAAGTTGTCGGGATTTTTTCTTTCCTGGCTATTTTTGTTACCATCCTGGGAATTTTTGGCCTGTCGTCGTTTATGGCTGTTCAGCGCACCAGGGAAATCGGCATACGCAAGATTCTTGGCGCCACGGTGCCAAATATTCTACAGTTGTTAACCAAAGACTTCCTGGTATTGATATTTATTTCATTTTTAATTGCCTTGCCCCTGTCATTCTTTGGCATCAGGGAATGGCTCAACTCCTTTGCTTATCGAATGGATTTGCATGGTTGGTTGTTTGTGTTCCCTTTATTTATTGTTACCGGGCTTACCCTTTTTACCATTAGTTCGCATGTGATACGAGTGGCGCTGACCAACCCGGTGGACTCTATTAAGTATGAGTAAATAAAGCAAAGTTTTCCTTGCCTGTCCCCAATCTCCAATCTTATGTACTTTTTTTGGCTGACCCCTATTTAAAAAGGACAGCAGCAATTTCGTTACTTATCTCCAGGAGGGAGACATTTCCCCTCAGGTTACACAAGATAACGATACACACATTGTCGTTCGGGTAACGGTCGAGAATCGCAGAAAAACCATCGATACCGCCGGTATGAACAATGCGTTTACGGCCAAATTGTTCCCCTATCAGCCAGCCATAGCCATAACTCAGATCGTAATATGGCGTTTTTATATAAGGGGTAAACATCTTATTTAATAAATCCATGGATACCAGTTGTTCCGTATACAAGGAGCGGTCCCATAAGTATAGGTCCCAGGCCGTGGAATACATGGCCCCGGCCGCGTGAGGAATGGACATGTCCACGTAATCCGCATTTACTAAAAGTTTATCCTTTATTAACCTATAACCCGCAGCACGCCCCCTGATTATCTTTCCATGATGATCGTATCCCGTATCTTTCATCTTTAGAGGATCCAGGATGTTTTCTTTGATATATAATTCAAACGGTTTACCGGAAATCTTTTCGATGATGCCGCCCAACAAAATATACCCTGAACTGCTGTAATTCCATTTTTGCCCCGGCTCGAACCGGAATGGCTTACTTTTAATCCAATCAATCAACCCCCGGAGGGTAAAAGGTAATACCTTCTTCTGTTGATAATCGGAAAAAAATTCGATGTCCGGTATGCCAGACGTGTGTACCAACAAGTGGTGGATCGTGATCTTATCTCCTTTGGGAAAATCAGGAATATATTTTTTTACTGTAACCGTCAGGTCCAATAGACCTTTTTGTTTCAGCTGCAAAATCGCCATGGCAGTGAACGATTTGGTAATAGAGCCAATGCGGAATTTCATGCCCGGGCGGTTGGGAATATCATGTTCCATATTGGCATAACCATATCCCCTGTGGATTAAAATGTCTCCTTCTTTAGCCACCAGCACAGTACCGGAGAAAAGATTTTTAGCATAAGAATCAATGACAGATTCCAGCTCAGCTTTAATCACCTGGCGGGATTTTATTTTTGGGTCTTTATGGCAGGTGATGTTAAAGCTGACAAGACAGATAATCCCGAAGATGAGCAGCGACATGCCCGGCTTTTTGGGAATAATTGTCTGTTTCATAATTGCCTTCTTATTGGGTATTTGGATAATTGCATGTTGTACATTTTACCAAAACCCGTCTCCCCTGGCAATGCCCCCTTTTCCCTATTCCCGTGAAAATTAAGGTGGATATTTTTTTTTAGCACAAAGTATGGTATAAATAAGCCTGATTAGAATTGTTAAACATTAAAATTAATTAAGGAGAAAAAAATGAAACAATTAACATTGGCTATTTTAGTGGTTTTGATTTCGCTGGCTCTGATTAACTGCGGGGCAGAAAAGCTTACCCCGGAAAAAGCTAAAGAAACCATCGATAAAGAAGTAGACGATTTGGTGCAAAAAGTAGTGGAAACACAGAAAGGCGAGATCTCAGAAGAGGATATGAAAAAGATGAAGGAAAAAGTCTCCGAGATCAAGCAAGCCTTTAAGGTTATGGAGATCAAGCAAGAAGAAAAGGACTTCATCGCCAAAGTAGAGATAACGGCCTGGAAGGAGCCCGTTAATGTAGAAATGAAATTCAGCAAAGGGGATGAAGGCTGGCAAATCGATGCGGTCAAACTTCCCGATGTTCAATGGATGACAAGAAAGGAAGTTATAGAAAAAATCAATGTCGAATTGGCCGCCGCCTATAAAATGGGTAAAATAAGAGCCACTATGGGGGATATGAGATTCATCGGAACTGCCGTTGAGTCGTATATACTCGATTATTATAAAGCCCCGGAGGTAGAGTCCTTCGCTGAGTTGAAAAAACTATTGGAACCTTTTTATATTAAAACATTACCCTTAACCGACGCCTGGGGCAATCCCTTTCATTATTACCACGGCACTGGTGAGAGCCAGGATGCCTATGCTATTGGCAGCGGGGGAAGCGATGGTAAATTTGAAGGGTTCGAACAAAAAGGGACCTATACCGATATAGATGGCAAAGATATTATCTTTTCCAACGGTGAATTCACCTTTGCACCGGAATTCAAGTGATCTTTTCTTATTTTGCCCGGGGGACTTTACAGCCTGTATTTAGTCCATTTTTTAGCAATCCGTTCCACAGCATCCAATGACGCTTGAATCTCTTCTTCCGTATGCGCAGTAGAAATCGCTCCATAACCATGAAAGACGTGAAAGCCCTCATTAAGCATAGACAACTTGAAAATCTTTTCCCTTAATTGGAAATCACATATTCCAGGATTCCAGGCCTCTTCCGGATAATTGATCTGAGCGACTTTCTCTTTAGTAAAATGAACACCTACCACCGAGCTGTTTTCTGTGACCGTATTATCTCCCCCTGTACATTTTACCTGGAATCCATACGTTGAGAAGATCTCTTCAATCTCCTTTCTTACTTTCGCTCCCAGCCTCCCGATTTTCGGGTATATTTCTTTCTCATGTTTGATGAGATATTTAATAAAGGTGACACCTGCTAACATCGTAGCCGGATGAGCTGAATATGTCCCGCCTTCAAACTTTACATTCCTGTCAGACTCGATATCAGGATTGCATAACTCCATCAGTTCATTTTTTCCTGCTACAGCGCTGAGGGGCATCCCACCGCCGATGGCCTTGCCAAAAACCGATAAGTCCGGTTTAATGCCGTATATACTCTGAACTCCACCGGCATGAAACCGGAACCCTGATACCACCTCATCAAAAATCAAAACAGCTTCATATTGATGGGTTAATTCCCTTACTTTCTCCAGGTATTCCCTTTTGGCAAATATAAAGCCCCCTGCACCGATAAAGGGCTCGATAATCAGGCAGGCAATGCGCTCCCCGAATTTCTTAAATTTTTCCTTTAGATCTTCGGAATCGTTAAATGTGGTGATGATGATTGAAGAATCATGCTCAGGAAAAAGTCCTGCGGATTCCATTTGATTTAAACCGTTGCGAAAGGCGGTAATTCCTTTTAAGGCAAAGGGTTGAGCGCCGTGCCACCCTCCCCCGACTTTCATTACCAACTCTCTTTTAGTAAAGGCCCTGGCCAGCATGGTTGCATACATAGTGGAAAGCGTTCCACTGGTGGTAAAACGAATCTTATCGGTCCCTATTTGCTTAAGGATTAATTCCGCCAGTTCCATTTGCAAATTCCCCGGGAAACCGGTGGCCAGGCCCTGACCCTTTTGAAACCAGTCAGTTAAAGCCTCAACAACTATCCTGGGATTATGACCTAAAATATTACCGAAATGCCCTTGCCAAAAATCGATGTAGGTATTGCCGTCAATGTCTGTGACTGTTGAGCCACTGCTGTGTACATCATAGAAAGGAAACGGAGTGAATAACCTGAGATTATGACTGCCTCCCTTGATTTGGAGTTGACTGGCCTTTTTAAAAAGCGCTTCTGATTTCTTGTGCGTTTGTCTATAACGTTTGATTAAATCCCGCAGCAATTTATCTTTGTCCACGCTCATGTTCGCCTCCTCGCTTGCGCAGCACATACCAAAATCGATTTTTATTTTTTGTCTTTGTATTTTAAAAGAATTAAGAATGTATTTCAACTTTTTTCTTGAATTGCTTTTTTTTTCTTTTTATTTTTAGCCACGAAGGTACACGAAGTCACACGAAGAAAATAAAATAATATTGGTCCCCTACATGCTAATCTTTTCTTCTTTGTGTATCTTCGTGTATCTTCGTGGCTAAAAAATCAAAATTAGAATTGCTGAGCAATCGGGGACAATGTTGAAATGTCTTTATCTTTTTTGTATAATGCTTTAGCCATGAAAAAGAAAACTTATATTAATGCGGTTTGGTTGTGGTTTTTCTGGATTCTGGTTATTCACATACAGGGGGTTCCGGCTGCGGCTCAATCCCAGGAAACAGATATCCTTAAGGTGCGGGGCATCAAGGTCACAGGCGGTGCGGCCCCGGGATACGTGGAAGACCACGTGTGTGCCATGTGTCACAATACCAAATATCGTTCTTACCAGGAAGTGGGCATGGCACGGGCTTTTTATCGGCCGCGTGCTGAGAAGTTCATCGAGAATTTCAAGGAAAACCGTTTTTATCACCAGCCCTCTAAGCGACACTATGAGATAAGCCAGCAGGGTGACCAGTTGTTCTTCAAACGGTATCAACTGGATGAAAAAGGCACGCCAATCAATGTGTTTACTATAAAAATCGATTGGATCATGGGCTCAGGCAATCATTCCCGGGTTTACATTTACCAGACCGAGATGGGTGAGCTTTATCAATTGCCGTTAGCCTGGTACTCTCAAACGGAGTCCTGGGGCATGGCACCTGGTTTTGACCGGCCGGATCACCTGGGTGTGTCGCGGCTGGTGCGCTTTGAATGTATGTTCTGTCATAATTCGTACCCGGATGTATCTGCCGGAAGTGATACTTATCAAAGTCCGCAAATTTACCCGAAGGAACTGCCGGAAGGCACGGGTTGTCAGCGCTGTCATGGTCCCGCGGCCAATCATGTGCGTGTTGTTTTCAGCGGTGAAATAGACCCTGAAAAAATTCGTGCCGCTATTGTCAACCCCAAACGGCTGAAGCCGCAGTTGCGGGATGACATCTGTTATGAGTGTCACTTGCAGCCAGCAGTGGCGTTGTTTGGTGTGCGCCGGTTTGACCGGGGGATTTACTCGTTCAGACCGGGAGAGCGGCTGGCTGATTACCTGGTACAGATAGACATTAAGGAAGAAGGGAAAGAGCAGGTGGAGCGTTTTGAGATCAACCACCATCCCTACCGCTTGATGCAGAGCCGTTGTTTCAAAGAGAGCAAAGGTGCCATGAGCTGTCTGACGTGCCATGATCCGCATCGCAAGGTCCCGGTAAACGAGCGGGCAGAACATTATCGTAATGCCTGTCTGAAATGCCATAAAAAGGAACAATGCAGCCGGGAAACCCATGCGAAGGGTTCCACTGATCCCGGGAATTGTGCTTCCTGTCATATGCCGATGCGGCGAACCCAGGATGTGGTCCAGGTGGTAATGACCGATCACCTGATCCAGCGCCGGGCTCCCAATAAAGAACAGCGTCTGGCACCTCTTAAAGAAACCTTACCTATTATTGTCGATGCGATGTTCCTGGACCCCCAGCAGGCTCCTACTGGTGCTCTTGGTGAAGTTTACC
>WVZO01000483.1:4131-16969 GCA_011772425.1 Candidatus Aminicenantota bacterium | reverse complement strand
CCGTCGCTGATAACCGAAGCCATGGGCCGTGAAATTGAAAGGGTAACCGGAGTACCGATTGTCACCTTGACCTATGATGGAACCGGGACCCCGGTAAATGACCGCATTATCCCTTATTTGAAATATCCAAGATCAATTTAAGGATTATTTGTCTGGCGACTTTATCTTCAGTGGAAATTTGCCTTTCCCTTTCTTCTCCGATCGTCGTTCCGCCGGGTGGATTATTGACAATCTGGCGTCCGATTGTCGTTTTTCCGGTCGGATTATTGACGATCCGGCGTCCGATTGTCATTGTTCCGGGTGGATTTTTGACGATCGGAGTTACTTTTGTCATTCTGTCGGGTAGATTATCGACGATGTAACGCTGCATCGTCGATCCGCCTGTTTAGATTTTTTGCTTGCCCCCTAAATCCCTTCTCCTCAACTTCCACATGAACCCCTGTTTGGATTCGATCTTTTCCACCTTCCCCGCTTTCGAGTAACTGCAAAACGCGGTAGATAAGATTCAATTATCTAGTAGTCGGAATATTTAGTTACTCTGCATTAATAAAAAAGGTGTAACCAATTTTTTACCTACAATATTATAATATGGCTAATTATCTTATCTATTGCAAATTTCTTAAAACCACTAACAAATAGTCTTTTACTGAATTTTGCTTTGTTGTTTTTCGGTCATAAGCTGTTTCAATGAATGTCGTAAAAAGAATATACTTGATTTTGGAAAGCGCATAGTGTGTCGAACTGCTCCATTATTTTCTACAGTAAACAATAATCCAGAACGATCATAAGCAGGCAATTCGATTCCTACATGATGATACTCTCGAACGGCTTGATTCCACTTTTTTTCTGTAAATTTCGATCTACTTTCAGGCGGCATTACGAAAACACATTTATTAAGCAAATCCATCTCCTTAATTCTGTTAAGTTCCCATATTAACTCGTCTGATGGTAATGGAACAATCAATATTTTAAGACAAGCTTGCATACTTAGCAACACATCCTGCCTCCATTCGTCAACAGAAAATCTTCCAGCGCCAACCGCAGTGAGATGTTGGTCTGCCCAAAGCATGTCAGGACGCTTAATATTAGATTTAGCAAAATCATAATCCTCTATGTTTCTTATCAGGGCAACAACCGGGGCATACCTCTCAAGCGCGAAAGCTAACCAGGGTTCAAAAATTCTTGCGGGGGGATACCACCAGGGCCTACCTGATTGGAAGTCTACCCATCCCATATCAACATTGAAAGGACGAAGATAAAGAATAAACCTCGGCCTTTTGCCATTTTTTACTTCTCTGAAGATAAATTCCACTCTTTGATCCCAGACATCCCGAAGTAAATAAGACATAATAATCGCTCCATAGAAAGATAAGCCAAATAACAAAGCTATTCCAATACCAAATATCAAAAGATGCACCCAATAAAGTTCATATATCAAAGAAAAAATAAATAGAAAAAAAATCAGTAATGTTGCGAGGTAACGAAAAATGAATGCAAAAGTGTTGAATATATAATAGAAAAAAGCAGCCCAAAATGAACTCGTCGTACGGATCATGATTTTATGGGAAGATAGAGGGGGTAGGTAAATAGGGATCCTGGATTGAATACCTGCCATAAACTGAAACACCATCCTTAAGTTGCAGCATGGAGTAACTTTTAATCGTAGATATACTTTTCATAGCCATTTCAATTCTATAATAAAGGAGGGAACTTTTCAAGCCAATCGGGAAAAACAAAAAATATTCCACCCTCTTCTCGACAAGATTCTATCAGATCGTTATGTAGTGGAAGGGGAATTATAGACGGATAACCGTTGATTATCTTTTAATTCTTAATAGCAAATTTTTGGCTTATCCATTTCAAAATTTTACTTACAGAAGGTTGACAGATTATTTGTACTATGTTAAAAACAATGTGATGATTAAAAAGCACGGATTCTGTAAAAAAATAGTTGTATGTAATTCAAGGAGAAATGAGTGAATTGGCGGGACTATGAATTTGAAATACTCTCTCATCTAGAGAGAGTATCCAGATGACGAACGGATTCCTGATCAACTTTTGCGGGGGAAATATAGTAAAGCTATGAGACAGGTTGACATACTCATCAAAAAAAGGATGATGAAATACCAAATTCACGGAGTGGCCGATTGCAAATTTTTTAGTCGGAAAATTGATGTCAAAATGGTCGATCAGTTTATTGGCTTTCTAGCTGATATAGAAGCGCATATCGGTATTCTCATAACTAACAAGGGATATTCAAAGGCTGCACGGGAGAGAGCTAAAAACGATCCGTTTCACATTTATCTTGAGATTGTAACGCTTGACGAACTCTCATCGTGGAAATTTGATAAACTCTCAGTAATAGTTCCTTTCACCCTTAAGGCTCTTTCAGAAGCAGAGAAATCGCGAAACTCCGAATGGACTGAAATTGAATCGACTATTTTGAGAATTCTTGATGAATTTACCCCCAAATTCTCTGAAATGTTGAGTAAGATATCAACTCAAGCCAAGAATGTAATATACGCCTTTTGTCAGGCTCCATACATGAAAAGTGTAGACACATTGGCGAATGAACTTCAGATTTCAAAGGCATCTGTTTCTGCACATTTAAAAAGGTTTTTGGATCAGAAGTATATTGAAGAATTGGACGGGAAGTATAAAGTGATGGACCCATGGTTTGTCATTTGGTTTCTAGTACGCGAGAGTCGAGGAAAATTCTCCATAATGCAACTAATGAAACAATATTTGATCCATCTAGCTAAAGAAAGTGGTTATCGAGATGCTAGTTATGTTTCTCGCATTCTTCCCCAGATAAGTCAATCGATGAACAAGCCTGACAAATACAATGAGAATGATACCAAACTTTTGCTATAGCACAGATTTGATCCGTTTCACATTTTTATAAGGAATGAACATTTACTCCAACCAATGACTGAGCATCGGAAAACTGGAAAACCACATACCCGCCCTCGTAGGTTTGGAGCGGCATATCGTTAAAACCCAACGATAGTCACGTTTTCGTCACGTTTGGGAGATTCTTGTTAATTTTGGGCCTTGAAAAGGGCTGGAAATGCTTATTATAATTGACTTTTCATTTTGGCGTGGTTTCGAGCCGTCTTTTCTCATCAAACAAGGGGCGACTTTAATTTCACGGATTCAAGCCATCTCTCATCTTCGCTGCAAGCAATCCCTTTCTCTTTGCAGTAATCTTGCGCATTCGTTGTAAAACCACTGCGGGAAAAAATAAAACCCACGGCACGATCTATATTCTCCAGCTTTTTTACCTCTGCAAATTTCTTCTCGAATTCCATCACCTCATCTTTAGAAAATTTCTTGACCTCCCTGCTTTTAACCTCCCCGATAATGGAATAATCACCCGGATTTTCAGCACGGGCAAAAATATCCACGCTGAAAGCCCTGGTATATTCCGGTGAACTATGGTACTTCCATACCCGCGAATAATCGCAAAAATCAAAATCATCCGGTAAATAACGAGTAATCGACTTTAAGTAATCATTGTTCTTTCGAGCATGTAATTTTAATTGATTCAGGATCAAATACTCGGCAAAATACCCTTTTTGGTAATGATATTTGCCCAGTAATTTTTTATACTGCTTTTTCATCTTTTTTAACTCTTCTTTGTATTCTTTTTTGATCATGCTGGCATCAAATTCACGAATCTCTTCCTGGTATACTCCCCGAAACACTTTATCGAAAATATTATCGTTTACGCCGCGGTATCGATAATTTGAAGTCCCCTGTTTGATGATATCCGCCTTGACCAGGGCTTTGAGCTTTTTCTCCAACTCACCATCGGTCATTTCCAGTTCTAATTCATCCAGTAACTCTTTTCGGGTCAATTCCCGGTCTCTATGTTTGGAGAGGTGCAGGACGAGATTTTTGGAATGTTGATCGTTGATTTGAGGGAACGCACGGGCGATATATTCCATCCAGGTGGATTTGATGACACCTTGATCCTCCAGGGTTTCAAATTCCAGGGTGCGTGTCAACCCATCGATGGTTGTCAGGTCTTTGTCCGGGCCTTCGGAGCGAATGACGGCGGACATATAAAAGGGATTACCTTCGGAGAGTTCCACCAGCAGGTAAGCGGTTTCTTCCGTAACCGGCACCTGGAAAAAACGTGAATATTTGAACACCAACTCGACTGCTTCAGGTTCGGTCATATTTTTAAGAGATTTGTATTTGAATCTTGCCGGCAGCATCATATTGAGTTCATTCATCAACCACCCCACCCAACTGCCGGATACCAGCAGGGGTGCGATTTTGCTCTCGGCGGTACTTAAATAACCGCCAGCCAGGTTTTTTGCCAGGATTTTCATCTCTTTATCGCGGTAGATCATGACATTTATGAACTGGAATTCATCGATCATTTGAACGATGAATTCTTTCTGCCTGGTGGCAATGGTTTTAGGGGCATTGCGCACGATTTTCCACAATGTATCCACGTATTCATTCCGGGCTGCATGTTCAACGCTTTCGATCAATGCGGTTAAATCCGGGAATCCCTCTTCCTGGCTTACCTGTTTTACTTTTTCAAAATTACTCTCTTCAACCGGCATCAGATATTCGATTTTCCTGGTTTTGAAAGCAATGTAATGGTAAATAAAGGTAAAAAAGAAATCCGTGCAAAAATCCACGATCCAGACATCATTTTCTTTGATTTCATAGTAAAAGGGAATCACCCCGTCGTTTTTGAAAAAGGTGATATTGAACAACCGTTCCATGAGGGCGGTTTTCCCCATTTTGCGCCGGGCCAGGATGGCGGTACTCTGGGATTTTTCTTCTTTGATATCGTCGATCCATTTGAGAAAATAAGACAGTTCTTCTTTTCTCCCGGTGAACAGTTCGGGTTTGCCGATTCTTTCTTTTAATGCGTAGTCCATGCTTTTTATATACCATAAATAGGAAGAAATAGCAAATCCCTATTTTATTGAATTCTTGTATACCGTTTTCAACTCCTCCTTTCCCGCAGCCGCCGTGATTGTATGGTTTCGAGCAGTCTGTTCTCCTCAAACAACGGTCAAAAAATGCGGGGGCTGCAAATATTTGACTGCCCCCTTATTGCGCTTCCACGGGACCACCAGGCAGGAGATAAGAGAAAAAAAGGGACATGCAAGAAACTATATGAAAGAAAATATAGGCTTTTCCTGGAAAAGAAAATAAAAAAGTAAGAAAGTAAGGCACCGGTCCCCAGATCAATTTACTACAAACATGAAGCTCAGAACTTCAAACTTGAAGCAATTTACTTCAAAATTGTTCAAATCTACCGCAAAAATGAAGCAAAAAGCTGCAAACATGTTACTTTTTTATTCAATCTTGTTGTTTAGAAAGGACGGTGCCTAGAAATGTAGAAATTTTGCTGAAACCTTTTGCCATAAACCTTTTCATCGCCGATAGGTGTTTTAAAATTGCCCGAAGAGGAGGATTGAGGGAATAGCCACAGAGAGCACAGAGGTCATAGAGAGTTCCCCACTCACCTTACTCACCTCACTAACCTCACTAACCTATTTCCATAGTAGTCACGAGTTGGACATAAGCCTGCATTTCCTACGGGTCAAGGACTATCTGCCTACGGCTCACTGAGCATCTTCCTACGAGTAGACGATCGGTTCCTACGGCTTCCTGATCCCTTCCTACGGCCTGACAATCATCTTCCTACGAGTCAACCACCCGCCCCTACGGGTTCCTGATCCCTTTCCCACGGCCAGATAACTACCTCCCTACGCCCCTGAAATTCCCTTCCCATGATGGTTTTCCCCCTTTCAGCAAAAAAGGGGAAAAAAGGGGACATGCAACTAAAATTTTGACTGCCCCCTTTCCTGCTTCAAACAACAGGCGTGGTTAAACGTATACTCCAAAGACTGCCAAAATACTCTCTCTCATGCAACTCAAATCCTGGCTGTAGGAAAATATTCGCAGCGATACAACTTAAGTGCTTCCATTGCAAAAAAAATTCCATCGATGCTAAGAAATTGGCATCGACGCAAAAATAATCCCATCGATGGACAAAAAAATCCTTCCCATGGCAAATTTTATGCAATTTTGCATAAATTTTGCCAATGTCTCAAAAAAATTCATGAATTTAGGATTAATTTATCCATCGTCTCAAAAAAATTCATGAATTTGGATGAATTTTGCCATCAATGGAAAAAAACATGCAATTTGGGAGAAAAAAATAGCCACAGAGGGCAGTTGAAAGGAGGTATGGGGCCAGGTATCTTACTTCTTACATCTAACCCCATTGAAATTACTGGATTGATAGATTTTTTGAGATTTTAAGGCCTTTTCTTCTTTATATAAGATGAAAAGTTTTGCCACGGATAAACACGGACGGACACGGATTTTGTTGGTAATTTGTAATTTTCTTCCATTCTTCCTTTCTTCTCTTCTTCGTGTTCCTTCGTGTAACTTTGTGGCTAAAAAATCATATAGGAGGTCACGATGAAGCCAAAAATCTTATTTTTCTTATTCGCATTTTTATTCTCTTTCCTATTTTTACATGCAGAGGGAATGGAGATCAACGTCCTTGAACCAAAAGCAATGACGGACGTCTATATCACCCAACAGTGCCTCATTCGCTGTCAATCCGTTAGCGTAAATCAACCGTTAAAGGTTTTATTGGTGCGTTATGCCCCAAACTATAAAGTTTATCAGACCCTTGCCCAAAACCTGGGTTCATCTAACACAACGTTTAAATGGATAATGTCCGTACTGCACAGAAAAGTTACAAATGGCAGGTATCGCTGCCCCCCAGGCAGCCAAAATCAGTATCTCCCCCGGCACTAATCGGTCAAACGTATCATATCCGTCTTCGTTCCGTGCGCTGCCCGAAGCAATTTTACACCAAATCCGGGGGAAAGTTCATGCTCATCCCTTTTATAAAAAAAACACCCCGTCTTAAGTAAGAAGTAGGCAAAAGAATCTGACCTTCCGTCCTCTGACCTTCTGATATTCTCACCGAAGGCGTTTTATACTCGCCCAAAGGGCGCCTCTTTAACTCTCCTACCGCACGGGCACTCTGAAAAAGCTGATGCCCTCCGTACGGATCTACTAACCCATATTTTTATCTACAGGATGGACATAAAAACTAAAAAAATTTAAAAACGTTAAGTATGTCCATCCTGAACTCCTATAAAACTCTATCAGAACTTTTTTTTGTCTCCGACGGCCAGGGGGTTCTTTTGAAAAACCACCCCCTGGACCCCCACAAAACTTTTATTTAGAGATTTTGGGATTTTACTCTTCTTTTTTCCGGCCTTTAAAAATCCGTTTCTTAGACATATCATTTGCGCGGCCGATTACTCGACGGGACCAGTTGCGCCAATCATCTAACAACACATAAATACGGGGCAATATTAGCAGCGTCACAATAGTAGAAAAGGTTAATCCGCCAACAATAGCGCGGGCCATAGGATAATACGGCGGCCCGTCACCTCCGATCTGGGTATTTACCAGGCACAACGGCACCAGGCTGAGCACCGTGGTCCCTGCGGTCATTAAAATCGGCCGTATCCGCTCCATACCTGCCTTAACAATGGCTTCATGCCGGTTTAACCCCCTGTCCCTGAACCGGTTGATATGATCGATCAATACGATTCCATTATTAACCACCACCCCAATCAAAATCAACACCCCAATCCAGGCCATTAACGAAAACGTCGTGCCTGTAAACATGAAAAACCACCAGACACCAACAATAGCAAAAATGATAGACGTCCAGATCGCAGCAGGGAAAATCAAAGACTCAAAAAGGGCTGCCATAATAAAGTAAATCAAAAATAAGGCCAGTAGGGTATTGATTAACATAATCTTGGCTGCTTCTGCCTCATAACTGAAACTCCGGCCAAAACTCCATTCATAACCGGGGGGTAAGTGATATTGGTCCATGATGTTTTGAATCTTTTTTCGCGCGTCATTAACGGTGATATCCTTTAAATTAATAGACACGCCCATTGAGGTGATGCGATTTTCCCGGGAAATACCACGGGGGCCGCGGCGCGTATAAAAGTTTGCCACAGAAGTAAGTTTAATAGGCCGCTTTTGATTGTCATACAAAACCAATTGCTTCAATTGGTCCATGGTTTGTTTATCCCCTTCCTGGAATTCTACCCTGACATCGATTTCCCCGTATTCATCCCGGAAACGGCGAAGGTTAACACCTCGCATGGCAACCGCTACCATACTGGCTACTTGTTGAGCGGAAAACCCGTACATCCTGGCCCTGTCACGATCCACTACCACTTGCACTTCCTGCTCACCGGCTTCTGCATCGGAGCGAACACCGATCAATCCCGGAACGTTAGACAATACCTTTGCCACTTCCCGGGAAAGTTCAACCAATTGGGCGCTGGATTTTCCCCTCAGATAAATCCTGAGCGTATCCTCACTGCCCCTGCCGCGGCGGCGCTCAAACGTCGGTTTACCCAGCGCTATTTTGGGTAAATCTTTCTCGATCTCCCGGCGTATCTGCTCCTGGGATTTCCTGACGGTGCTTCCTGTTCTTAACAGGATGGTGGACATCGCATAGTTCCCTTCGTAATAGGTGTACACGGATTTAATTTCAAATTTGTCCTGGTTGTCATAAAGGTATTCCTCCATCATATCAACGACAGCTTCTATCTTTTCCAGGGTATAATGGCCGTTAATGTTGTAACGCAGGAACAAACGCCGGTCATCATGTTGGGGAAACATATCACTTTTCACCTGGCTGATAGGAAAAAACACAGATATGAGGACGAGGAAGATAATCAAAACCGAAAGCTTACGTTTCCGTATCATCCAATCCAGGATACGGCCGTACCGCTTCATTAACCGGTCGATAACGGTTTTCTTAGGTCGTTTCTTGGGCAGTTTAACTCGTGAAGTCAGCAAGGGAACAATAGTCTGGGCCAGCAGCAGTGAAGCACCCAGGGCAACAACAAAAGCAATGGATACGTGTTTCATGTACACGGAGGTTTCATCCTGCTGTGAGATGATTGCCGGTAGAAAAACAATCGCAGTGGTAAGGGTTCCTGCCGTGATTGCCAATGCCACTTCTTTTACGCCGACAATAGAGGCTTCCCTGGGTGCCTGCGCCAGCAGCTGGTGACGGTGAATACTTTCGGTCACCACTACCGCATTATCCACCAGCATCCCTACAGCCAGCATCAGCCCCATCATAGAGAGAATATTCAGGCTCATGTTGAAAAAATACATAAAGGCCAGGGTGACCAGCAAAGAAAACGGAACCGCCAGAGCCACGATGAACGTGGTACTCCACCGCCGTAAGAAAAAGAACAATAGAAAAATGGCCAGGCTGGCGCCAATCACGCCGGACTTCAGTAGTTCGTTGAGGGAACTGATAATACCTTCGGATTGATCATCCATGAAATAGATACTGATGCCTTCCATACGGGGGTCTTTACCGATTCGGTCCAACTCTTTTTTCACCCGCTCTGTGGTTTCCACCGTATTGGCACCGGACTCTTTAAAGATGTTCAGGCCCACCGCATATTTTCTGTCCAGGTGCCGACCATAGGTCATCTTAGGACGATCATAAGTCACACGGGCAATGTCTTTCAACTTTAAATTGTTCTCCCCTATAATCAATTCTTCAATTTCTTTAAGGGATTTAAATTCGCCAATAGGTCGAACGCGATAGCGGCGTTTATAGTCAGTAATGCGGCCTGCAGTTAATACGAAATTACTGCGCCTTAAAATATCTGAAAGCCGACCCAGGTCCACCCGGTGAGCCGTGATCCGATCCGCCAATAACCGGATGCGAATCTCTTTTTTCTCCACACCGTACATATCTACCCGGGAAACACCGTCGATTCGCTCCAGGGGCTGTTTCAATACTCGATTCAACATATTGTAGTATTCAGATAGATCACGGTTACTGGAAAGCCGCAGCGTAAGAATCTCGATGTCGGTAGCAGAAGCCTGCCTCAGGTAGATATGTTCCACATCCGCAGGCAGCAGATGACGGATGCTGTCAACTTTCTCTTTGACTTCCACAGCTTTGATATCCGTGTCCTCTCCCCAATCAAAACGAAGAAAAACAGAACACCGGTTCTCACTGGTATAAGAAGACATCCGTTTTATCCCACTAATGGTGGCCATGACCTCTTCCACCGGCCGGGTGATCTGACGTTCAATCTCTTCCGGCGTGGAACCCGGATACGGTATCTCAACTCCCACAAAAGGAAAATCAATATCCGGGAAAAACTCCAACGGCAAAAGCCGCGAAGCTATAATGCCGATACATACAAAACAAACAAATATCATTAACGTCGTTACCGGACGATCAAGCGCTCTCTTTGTTATTTTCATTTTTTACCTTCTTGCCTCCAGCGGCCAGCCCCCCGGCGGGGGGAGCCTAAGAAGGCCCTTTGGGCCATATAAAAGGCTTCCTTACCAGAATCAGCCAGATTATGATGTCTCTCAAAATTGATAATAACTGAAAGAAGAATTCCTGTTGCAACCGTTTGGGGAAGCCTTCAACTTCTCTTCTTCTTTTTTTTTGCCAACTGCCAATTGCCAACTGACTTCGTTTTCCATTAATATCATTCTCTTTCTTCTCTTCTTCTCTTCTTCTCTTCGTGTCCCTTCGTGTCCTTCGTGGCTCCCTTTTCTTAAGCTTTTCTATCCATTATAGAATAAACCACGGGAATCACTACCAGGGTTAACAGGGTCGAAACCGTTAAGCCTCCGATGACGGTTATAGCCATGGGAGCACGCACTTCCGCGCCTTCACCCAACCCTATTGCCATGGGCAGCAGCGCCAGGGTTGTGGTTAACATGGTCATCACAATCGGCCGCAAACGGGAATGACCGGCTTTCAATATGGCCTCTTGTTTTTTCATGCCCCTGGCACGCAGTTGGTTGATTAAATCGATCAACACAATGGCATTATTAACCACAATGCCTGCCAACAGGATCAGACCAATAAACACCACCACACTGATAGTAGAACCGGTGAGCCATAACGCCCATATCGCACCGATCAAGGCCAGCGGGATGGAAAAAATAATCACAAAGGGATGGATAAAGGATTCGAATTGCGACGCCATGACCAGGTAAACCAGGAATATTGCCAACAGCAGCGCAAACCGCAGCGATTTGAAAGAAACAGCCATTTCTTCGTTCTGACCTGTTAGTTGAACCCTCATATCGTTAGGGAAATTGAGATTAGCGATAATTTGATCGATTTCCAGGGCCGCAGCGCCCAGGTCACCATAACTAAGATTGGCAGTTACCAGTGCCACCCGTTCCTGTCCCACGCGACGAATCTCACCCGGGCCGGTATCCACTTTAATATCTGCCACAGCATCCAGGGTTATTGGTCGCGGGCTTTCAGGGTTAACAATCAACTGGCGGATATGTTCGACAGATGCGCGATCTTTTTCCCTGGCCCGTACCAGCACATCAATCTTGCGGTCGTGCCACGAGTAGCGGGTAGCCACGTTCCCCCGGATCTTGCTGACAATACGGTCGGCAATAAGGTACACCGGCAAACCCAATTGTGCAGCTTTATCCCGGTTAAACCGCACCTGTATTTCCGGGTACCCCACTTCCATCGTGGATTTGACATCGGCAAACCGCGGAGAATCCGCCATTTTCCTGGCCACTTCATTGCTGATTTCCCGCAGTTTTACCAGGTTGAACCCGGCAATTTCTACTTCCACCGGGGTTTTAAACGTAAACAGTGTAGGCCGGTAGAATTTATATTGCAAACCCGGCTGCCGTTCCAGGTGCTTGCGAATATTGGTCATGGACTCTTGTTCATGTTGACGTTTCGTGCCTTTTGCCATCACTATACTCATTTCACCCCAATTTTCACCACCTTGTTCCGGGTTGGCATCCATGCGGTTGCCGCTGCCTGCCACAGAATAGACATTGGTAATATTCTTCATATCAGCCGCGGCGGTTTGAATCCCGGCAATCACCTCATCCGTCTGCTCCAGGGGGGTCCCGGGCGGCATGCGAAACTCCACCCGGAACTCCCCCTGGGAAAGTTGAGGTATTAATTCCACCCCAAGCTGTGGAATCAACAGGAGACTGATAATAAATAAACCTAAAGCAATGGCAATAACAGCGCCTTTATGAGCCAATGACCATTTCAACAGGTTGGGGTATCGTTTTTCTACAGCACCATAAAGCTTCATAAAGGCATTAAATACCGGGTTAAAGATAAAAAGAAAAATGCGGGAAAACAGACGTACCAGGCGGAGAAAAAGACTGATAAAGAATGCCGGGATAGTGGTAAACAAAAAGACCTTAAATTTATAAATCCAACGCCCCACACGGGTTTTAGGCTGGTACTCCTGGTATTCGTCAGCTTTCTTTTGGGCATCGGATTTTCGTCCTTGCAGCGCTGCCAGCATAGGAATGAGTGTCAGCGCCACCACCAGCGAGGCCAATAAAGCAAACGTTATGGTAAGGGCCTGGTCACTGAATAGTTGACCCGCGATTCCTTTAACAAATACCAATGGGAAAAACACCGCAATCGTAGTAAGGGTGGATGCGGTAACAGCACCACCCACTTCACTGGACCCGTCACGGGCAGCAGTGGTTCCGTCTTTTCCCCTACCCCGGTGCCGGGAAATGTTCTCCAACACCACGATGGAATTATCCACCAGCATACCGATCCCCAGGGCAATACCGCCCAGGGACATGATATTAAGGGTTAAATCCGCACCGTACATTAAATTAAAGGTAGCAATCACGGAAACCGGTATGGATAAAGCAATAATCACGGTAGCCCAGAAGTTGCGCAAGAAAAAATAGAGGATCAAGATCGCCAGGATACCGCCGATAAAAGCAGCATGGATCACTT
>WVZO01000483.1:0-4089 GCA_011772425.1 Candidatus Aminicenantota bacterium | reverse complement strand
ATGCTATATCACGCAAATACACCGGTTTATTGTCAATATTGGTGATAACCACATCGCCGATTTCTTTTATGGATTGGAATTGATTTAACGTTCGCACCAGGAACTGGCGAATGCCTTCTTCCAGGCGTCCGCCAGAGAGGTTGACGTTCTCTGCACCCAGGATTCTTACAATATCCTCCACCGGTATGTTCAACCGTGCCAGTTTTCCCTGGTCCACCAGGACCTGGATCTCATCTTCCAGACCGCCGCTCACCTTCACAGCCGCTACACCCAGGGCGGACTCCAGTTCTTTTTTCACCTGTTCGTCGGCAAAGCGGCGCAGGTATTTCAAACCCTCCTCGTCCAGGCCTGCTGCCGGACGTTTTTGCTTACCAGGATCAGAAGTCGAAGACGATTCCCGGAAGAATCCCAGGCGGATAATGGGATCAAGGGAAGGATCAAAACGGAGAATGGTAGGGCGCTGCACCTCCAGGGGAAGCTCCAGGGAATCCAATTTCTCTCTCACCTCCAGTGTAGCATAATCCATATCCGTGCCCCAGGCAAATTCCAGCAGCACGTCAGACTGCCCGGTCCTGGAAATGGAACTCACCTTACGTACATTTTTGACAACCCCGATTGTTTCTTCAATGGGTTTGCTCACCAGGTTTTCGATCTCTGCCGGCGCAGCCCCCACGTACTCGGTACGAATCGTAAGGGTTGGATAGTTCAACTCCGGCAGCAGGTTAACCTTTAACCGGGTAAAAGAAACAAAACCAAACAACACCACTGCCACCGTAAACATGGCAATGGTCACTCGCCGTCTTATAGAAGTCTCTATAATTTTCATTGTAGTTTCCTATTGTGTTTTTAACCCCGAATGCGTTTACAATGCGGTAAGCATTTACAATGCGGTGATTAGCGCAAAGAAACGCGACGTTTTTACTTTTTGGGGTTTTCCCCACCGGTTTTTTGGGTTTCCTCCGCCGGTTTTTTAGGCTCCTCGCCGGGTTTTTGCACTGCCCCCGCCGGGGGGTTCAGGACGTCCACTTTAGACCCGTCTTTCAGACCGCCGATCCCGGTTTGAACCAGGGTATCTCCCGGGTTAACGCCTCCTGTGATTTCCATATGAGTGGTATTCACATAACCGATTTCCACCACTTTTCGCTGCGCGGTATTTTCTTTGGGATCTACCACAAAGACAACAGACTCGTTCCCTTCGGTAAGAACAGCGTCCTTTGGCACCAGGTTTGTGTCGTTATGGACATCGTAAGCGATGCGAACCCGGGCAAACATCCCGGCTTTTAATTGTTCTTCCGGGTCTGTCACTGCCACCGTCACTTTGAACGTGCTGGTTTGGGGGTCCACCACCGGGCTGATGCGGAGAATTTTCCCTGAAAAGTCCTCTCCAGGCAGCGCATCTACCTGAATGACCCCCTTTTGATTCTTTTTCAATTTACTCATATCCTTTTCCGGCACATGCAGGATTGCCAATAAGGGGTCAAAGTCGGTGATGTGAAAACAGGGTTCATGCAGCGGTACCATATTACCTACTTTTATCATCCGTTCAGCGATCACGCCGTTAATGGGTGCCCGGATGGAGGTATATTCTTTTATCAACCTGGCCTGACCCACTTTTGCTTTCTGCATTTCATAGTCGGATTTGATACGTTCAAAAATCTCTGTACTGATGATCTTTTTTTGATACAGTTCTTCTTTGCGTTTGAACTCGCTTTCCAGTTGTTTCAGCCGTGCTTCGGCTTCTGCCAGGTCCAGGGCGGCTTTGTCGTCATCCAGTTGAGCCAGTACCTGCTCTGCTCGGACACGGTCACCCTCTTCCACGAAAATCTTCTCCACTACTCCCCCGACCTTAGCCACTACCCTGGCTTCATTCTCAGATTCCAGGGAGGCCGTGCCTGAAAAATAGGCGAAGATATTTCCTTTCTCTACTGTGGTCACTTCAACCGGTATGGCCTCTTCTTTTTCTTTATCTTTTTTTTCCTGTGCATTGGCAGCCGGTTCGCTCCCACAGCCTACAAACCCTACCAAACCGATGGTGATTACCATCACTAAAATGATTGGAATAAATTGTTCTTTTTTACTCATTTTATACCTCAACTTCCTTTTTAAATTATTATAACGTTTAAGAATCAAAAAAGTTTCGATTTTTTTGAAAAAAATTTAAAAAAGTTTCCTCCCCCCCGGCAAAAGCCTCTTTCCCTCTTTGTCCTGTCCTGCATTTTCCTTTTCATTAGACGCTATATAGACTTTAAACCGCTCAAACATCTCGCTGACAGTTGTCCCGAANNTTAATTCCCGGATTTAAAGCTAACATGCAAGGATACCTGTAGGACATGGATAAGTTACGTCCGAACATGAATGCAAACCTCCAGTAACACAAGTATTACAGTACTCACCGCATGTACAGCAAGTTCTTTGAAACACCAACGTCTCTATTGGGACCGGATCTCCGCCATAAACGACACTGATTTGCCGATTTTCTAAGCCAGCAATGGTTTTTTTGTTTAAATTGAGCTTTTTGCCAGGTTTTTTTTGTTTCATTGATTCACCTCCGTTTCTTATTATACACTTATCTTCATTCAAAAAAAAGAGTTTNNAACGCTCGAAAAAGCGGGCCTTTTTCCTCCAGGAGAAAGTGTCTTCCCTGTAGTATCGCGTCGATTGCCTCTTTTTCAGCGATCCCTTCACCGCCGCTGCCGGCAATGTTATTGGCCAGGCCTTCACTGAACCACACCGGGATTTTCCTTTTAATTCCGAAAAATCCCAATCTCTGCCACAGAAGGAGATGAGATAATTCATGCATCAGGGATTCTTTGTGGGTATCGTACCCAAAAAAAGAAAAAGCCCTGGGTGCGATATAGACATCTCCTAAAGCAGCGGCACCGCGGGGAGCGGTACCGGGAGGTGTTACGATAAATTCATTGCAACTTTTTTGGAAAAGGGAAAAGGAGCCAGGCGAAAAATACACCTGATTATCCCAAAACCCAATATTCCATTATTCCAACATTCCATCATTCCAATCTTCCTTCTTCTTCGTGTCCCTTTGTGTACCTTCGTGGCTAAAAAATTCGCGTTTCTTCGCGTGCCTTCGCGGCTAAAAATAAAAGCCCTTGTTTTCGAGTTCCTGGCGGGTTTTTCTATTGGTATTGCCGGTAATTAAGATTTCTGGGAGCTTTTTTTAGATTGACAAAAGCAGGTAATGATTGCATAATAGTGTTCAGAGGTATTAAAAGTGAAGTTTGATGTTTAAATTAAGCAAAAACTCATGTATAAAGGAAATTTGCCGGGAATCTTACTCGTTGTTTAGTAAGTTTGGCTATATGGACGGAGATGACCTTCTCCCGGAGGAGGCGGCAATAGTCCAGGATGCTTGCAATAAGTTAGCTGATGCATTAGGGGAGATTGATGGTTGGTTTCCAATAGTCGTGGGAACAGGTACTCATAACCCATTTTATATTATTTTTGAGAGCACTAAGACAAAAGAATATCGAGACTTTTGGAGTTTGGACGTCAGAACCAGGAGGAAGATTGAAGAAAAGCTGGAAGAATTACAAAGTTCGCACTAAAGAATGACGTTGTACGCTTTCCTCCGTAGACGATGAAAATAATCAAAAGTTTTCTAACAACAAAAGAGTATGATGTTTTGAGGTCACAATTTGTGACCTCAAACAAAAGCAAAAGGGGTGGCCGGCGTTATCTACCATATGCTTTTACAGAACAAGTCTTCCTTCTTCTTCGTGTCCCTTCGTGCTTTTTACCGCATTGTAAATGTCTTCGCGGCTAAAAAAATTCGCGTTTCTTCGCGTGCCTTCGCGGCTATTTTCCAGGTGGAGGATTTTTTTTATCGGGTCCTAGGATTTTCCTGAGATCATTACCCTGGAGTCTGTCCGAGAATAAGAAAAGGGGAAAAAATAAATTAAAAATGAAAAATTAAAAATGAAAAATTAAAAACGGAAGCGGTGTCCTACGGACAGTTGTTTAACCGCCTGCGGCGGGGTTTTAGCTCTCCCGCCGCAGGCGGTCGAACTTCTTGCCCGAAGGGCGCAAATTCCATTTTTAATTTTTAATTTATCATTTTTCGTTTTTAATTTG
>WVZO01000599.1 GCA_011772425.1 Candidatus Aminicenantota bacterium | reverse complement strand
TCGAGAATTATGTGGAAAACTTAACTTTCGCATTCATCTAATCCATGTAGTTATTCAATTGTATGGGTTTGCACACTTTTTGGTCATCAAAACCACCAATATATAAATAAATCCATCTCCTTAACCATCCGTTAACAAAAGTGGAATTTTCATTGACAAGTACCCCTAAATTATGAGAAAATTGAGTTTAGGAGGTCCAATGAAATCGTGTGTTTCTATATGTATAAGTATCGTGCTGTTATTGGCAGTCAATTGGAATGTGTTTCCCGCGAATATGGAGATTGTCCCTGAACAATCGAATTATAAAAAGACCTCATCTTACCATGACGTGATCGTCTTTTTATTTGAGGCCCTGAGGCAATCGAGTCTCATCAGGATGGTGAGCTTCACCACCTCGTCTGAGGGGCGAATGGTACCGCTGGTGGTGGTCAGCAATGATGGTATACAAAGCCCCCGGGAATTGCGGTTATCCGGGAAGCCGGCTGTTTTAATTATGGCTAATATCCATGCCGGAGAAGTGGAGGGCAAAGAAGCCACCTTGATGCTAATCCGGGATTTTGTTACCAATAAATGCACCCATTTCCTGGAGAACCAGGTGGTCCTGATACTGCCTATCTTCAATCCCGATGGAAACGATAAATTTGGAAATAACCGGCGGGACAATGGTCCGGAGTTGGCAGGGGTGCGGTACAATGGGCAGCATCTTGATTTAAACAGGGATTACCTGAAGCTGGAGTCACCGGAAGTAAAGGGGCTGGTGGATTTGCTTAACCGCTGGGACCCGGTGTTGGTGGTAGACATGCATACCACCAACGGTTCCTACCACCAGGAACCCGTCACCTATACCACCCAGAACAACCCCAACAGTGATATGAGTTTATCTGATTACATGTGGAAGCAGTTTTTTCCTGGTGTAGCCAAAATCTTAAAGGAAACATATGGATATGACAGTGTACCCTATGGAAATTTCGTGGACCGGGCCAACCCGGAAAAAGGATGGCGCAATCATGCCTTTCATGCCCGGTACGGTAACAATTATGCGGGCCTGAGAAACCGCTTCGCCGTCCTGGATGAAAACTACTCCCACGCTGATTTCAAAACAAGAGTACTGGCCTCCTATGGTTTCATCAAATCCATCCTTCAGTACAGCAATCAACATATCAAAGACATGCAGGAAATGGTAAAAGCCGCTGATATAAAAACAAAGATCAGCTATTTCAAAGAAAATTTTGCCCTGGAGTTTAAGAATGAAAAGCTGTTTGACCTGACATTGAAAAGTTATCAATTTAAAAAAGAAAAAATTAAACCCGAAGATCGCCACAAATACCCCCCATGGATCCGAGACTACATTGTCAAAAAGACCGATGTGCTAAAAAATTATCGACTGCCTTATTTTTCCAGGGCTGTACCCACAAGGTCCATCCCTTTACCCGAAGCTTATATCATTCCCACTTATCACCCCAACGTTATTAAAAACATGAAGCGGCATGGCATTATTGTTGAGAAAATCAGGACATCCCCCCAGATGTCGTTAGAAATAGACGTGGAAGTTTTCAAAATTAAGGAGGTAAAACTTGCCAAGCGGATTTACCAGGGGCACGTGGCTGTCAGTCTAACGGGTCAATACGAAACCAAAACCATAACCATCCCTGAGGGTTCTTTTTTTATTTCCATGAAGCAGCCGTTGGCCCGGTTGATCCCGGTGCTGCTGGAACCGGAATCTGCAGACAGCCTGGCCAGTTGGGGATTTTTTAATCGAGTATTGGTCAGCCAATGGCGGGGACAACCCAGAGAGTATCCGGTTTACCGTATTCCCCGGCTCACCACCCCCATCCCACGATATCAAGAGTAGTCAAGGCAAAATCGTGTAGGGTCTTGACATAGAAAAATGATTATGCTATCCTGTTAAATCGCCGTTGTGATGAAAAGAGTGGTCCCTTAGCTCAATTGGTAGAGCAATTGACTCTTAATCAATAGGTTGTAGGTTCGAGTCCTACAGGGATCATTTTCGGACTACTTTGAGAAAGGTCCCCTCCCTCCACTCTAAAAGTCTTACAAGGTGGCGTGGATGTAAGACACGCCACCTTGTTTTTTCTTAAGAATGTTTTAAATTGTCAATAATCAATTGTCAATTGTTAATTTTTAATGATTGAATCGTTGACATATAACTTTATTTGAAGTATCATAGGGGACTGGAAAAGATACCCGGCTGTTAGTTGATAAAAGAAATGGATAGACAAAAAAATCAAACATTTGCAGAGGATTTAATACGTCAGATCATAGAGCTGGCGTTGGTAGAGGACCGGGCCCGGGATGACGTCACCACCAATTCTTTGCTGGACTATGACCGGGAAGTAACCGCCCGGGTTACTGCCAAAGAAGACGGCATTATCTCCGGGATCCAGGTGTTTTCTGCCGCGTTTCAAACCCTGGACCCCGGGATTAAAATTAAGGTGTTCAAAGAAGATGGTGTCCCGGTAAAAAAAGGTGATATCGTATTGGAACTCATCGGTATGGAGAGTTCCATTTTAAAAGCTGAGCGAACCGCGTTGAATTTTTTGCAGCGTTTAAGCGGGATTGCCACACTAACCCGGAGATATGTTGAAAAGCTGGGGGCATTAAATATTACGCTGCTGGATACACGGAAAACCACACCGGGAATGCGTTACCTGGAGAAAAAAGCGGTCCAACACGGCGGTGGCACCAATCACCGCATGAACCTTGCAGATATGGCTATGGTAAAGGACAATCATATCAAAATGGCCGGTTCTATTTCCCATGCGGTTAAAAAAATCAGGGAAAAATACCCGGATAAAAAAATCGAAGTCGAAGTAAAGAACCTGGAAGAACTGGAAGAAACCCTTTCGCTGCTTCCGGGTGTGCACATGATCATGCTGGATAATTTTAGCCCCGGATTGATAAACGAAGCGGTGAAACGAAACAATCAACAGGTGAAACTGGAGATTTCAGGAAATGTCAATCTGGATAACATTGCGGCAAAAGCTGTGGAGGGAATTGATTATATTTCTGTTGGCGCCCTGACGCATTCGTTTAAGTCCCTTGATTTAAGTTTGAATATAGAAGAGTTGAAGTAATGGAGTAATGGAGTAATGGAGTAATGGGTGAATCATGAAAAATGAATATATAGAGACCGATGTGTTAATCATTGGCACTGGTATAGCCGGATCAACGGCTGCTTTGGTATTGGCTGAGAATGGCATTGATACGATTATGATATCCAAAGGACAGGATGCATTTGCCACCAATACGTATCATGCGCAGGGTGGTATTGCGGCATTGAAAGAAGAAGACTCGCCGGAGCAATTTATCGATGATATTATGATGGGCGGCGGTGGTATCAGTTATCGAAAAGCAGTGGAACAGGTGGTGTACGAATCCCGTCGACAAGTCAAAGAAATATTAATTGATAAACTCAAGGTCCCATTTTCTATCACTAATGGGAACTATGACCTGGCACGGGAAGGTGCGCATTCGCAGCGGCGGGTGCTTAATGTTAAAGACATGACCGGCAAAAAAATCCAGGAGCATTTTTACCGCTACCTGAAAAAACTGGAAAGGACCAAAAAATTAAAAATACTTTTTGGTCATACTGCTGTGGACCTACTGGCTTACCCTCACCATTCTACCAATCCTGAGCGTCTTTACGAGAAACCTGCCGTTATTGGTGCATATGTGTTGGATCAAACCTCTGAAAATGTGATGCGGGTTTTTGCCAAAAAAGTGGTCCTGGCCACGGGTGGGTTAAGCAGTATTTACTTGCATTCCACCAATCCCCAGGATGCTGTGGGCAATGGAATTGCCATGGCTTTCCGGGCCAGGGCGCGGCTGGCTAACCTGGAATATATTCAATTCCATCCCACTGCCCTTTATCACAGGGAAGCAGACAGGTTTTTAATATCCGAAGCCGTCAGGGGTGAAGGTGCCAGGTTGATGAACCGGAGAGGAGAATATTTTATGAAAAAATACTCTCCTCTGGGTGACCTGGCGCCCAGGGATGAAGTCTCACGGGCTATTTACGAGGAAATGCTCAAATACAGTGATAATTTTGTTCTCCTGGACCTGGCATCTTTTGCAAAAATTGACATAAAAGAACGGTTTCCCACTATTTATGAGAACTGCTTGAAATACGGAATTGATATTGAAAAAGAACCCATACCCGTCGTTCCGGCTGCCCATTACAGCTGCGGCGGTGTGTTGGCGGATTTACGCGGTAGAACCAGTTTAAAAAATCTCTATGCCATCGGGGAAGTCGCCTGTACCGGTGTTCACGGCGCCAACCGCCTGGCTTCTGTTTCCCTCCTGGAAGGACTCGTGTGGGGTACAAAATCTGCAGAAGATATTATTGAAACCATTGGAGAGGATAATGACCTATATGTCATTGCAGAGGTCCCCAAATGGAAGTTTCCCCATCCCCAGGAGAAATTAGACCCCGCACTGGTCTGGCAGGACCTGGTAACAACCCGGTACATCATGTGGAATTACAGCGGTATCATCCGAACCAGCAAACGACTGGAACGGGCACTATCCGATCTGGATTATCTAAGACATCGCATTAATAAATTCTACCAGCAGACGGTTATGAATAATAGAATTATTGACTTGAGAGATAGTGTTCAGACGGCCCTACTGGTAGTGGATGCTGCACTGCGAAACAAAGTCTCCAGGGGAGCCCACTACATTACCAGTGACACGGATTAAGTTCTTTTTAGCAAAAGAACTTTAAATCCGAAATTCGAATATCGAAATTCGAAACAAATACGAAATTCAAATGTTCAAATGTCCAAAACATCTTTAAAGAGCTTTACTAAGGACACTGATGCTTCTTAAGCACTTGTTTTGAATTTTGAATTTTGGTCATTTGAATTTGTTTCGGATTTCGTGCTTCGAATTTCGGATTTTTTACTTCAAAAAGGCGAGGTTTCCCTGATAAATTAACCCTACATGATAATAACGAATTGAAATGAATGTCTAAAAACTAAAATAGCCAGCATAGAATCGCAAAATAGTCATTGCCACCACCACGGCAGCAATTAAATAAGCCAATATGCCGATGGTTTTTACTGTTGTAGTGAGGCGGTGGCGGTTTTGTTCTTCCATTAGAATCGCCATCCGTTCCAGTGATTCCACCATGGTACCGGTTTCTTCTCCCACCGCCACCATTCCCAACTGCAGCGAAGGAAGCACGCCGGCAAAAGAGAAAAAGTCTGCAAACGTACCGCCCCGTTCCAGTATATGAAGTGCCCCGTTTAGCCGCCAGGCAATCGCTGCGTTCCCTGCGGTTTGAATGGCCTCTCCAGCAGCTTTCACCGGTTCGATGCCCGCATTGTTCAGGTTTGCCAGTGCGCGCAGCACCCGTGCCAAAGCCATGCCCCGCACCAATTTCCCAATTACCGGCAGCCTAATCAAAACTTCGTCGATTATTTCCCGAAGTCGACCGGACCGGCAAAAGGTATTCCAGCAGAAATACCCCAATCCTATCATACCATAGGCAATCAATAACGGCGGCAGCACGATCGACCAATAGCTCTGCTCGAGTTTAGACACTACCAGGTATTTCAACGGCGGCAGCAGTACCACAGCGTGTAAAAGAACCACCGGGTAGATTAGACTCGCCAGCAATCGTCTTTTCTCTTTGTGCCGCATGGTGTAGTAATTGGACAATCCCTTGCACGTCTCCACTAACTGACCGCTTTCTTCTGCTGCTTTGATAATCATTACCTGGAATTCATCGAAGAATTTCGGGAAATGAGACATGCCTTCCCAGAGTGTTCCACCCTGGCTAATATGGAATTGAAGGCCATCCATCATCCACAAAACAGCCCCTCTTCTGCTTTGTTTTAAGGTAGCTAATCCCCGGTCAATGGTGAGACCACTGTTAACAAAAATCGCCAGGTCATTATAGAATCGCGCCAACGCCTTGTTATTCATCCGATTTCTCAATGTTTGCCTCCTGGAATATGTCTTTAGTCGCCGTATTGTATGAATTTCCCCACCTTTTTTTATGCCTCATAATTGAAGATAGAGTGTATCATTTTTGCCAGTAGAAAAAAAGAGGTGGTAATAAAAGCAAATGCCAATGATTTCAATTTGGCACAATGGCAGAACCTCGTAACACAGGCTGACCATGTATTAAAAGTTTTTGCGGGGGTCCAGCCCCTCGGCGAGGGGAGCCGCAGAANNAGGGGAGCCGCAGAAGGTCCTTCGGACCATCTCGAATGCTTCCTTACCAGAATCAACCAACTGAGTAACCATTTTTGATATTGACATGAATTGAAAAGAGGGATGTTGTTTCAAATGTTTGGGGAAGCCTTCAACTTACTTTATATTTTATATTTTTTGTTTCTTTTTCTAATAAAAAGCTTTTGCGGGGGGTCCAGGGGGGCGGTTTTCTCGAAAAGAGCCCCCCTGTTTGCCGAGGGCCTGGCTGCTGGAGGTAATAAAAATATGATATAATTTTACTTACATTTTTTACTTTTATGAGGATAAAGCACTATGGAAGATATGAAAAAACCTTTTTTTAATGTTCCGTACCCGGTTAAGAGTGAAGGTATGGTAGGGCAGGAAGAGCTTTTACAGAAAATCCGGCAGCAATTAACTGAAAACAAGCGCGCGGCTGTGGTTCATGCTGCCGACTATCAAGAATTGGGTGGACCCGGCAGGACCTGGTTAGCTGTGGAATATGTGTACCGGTATCGTGATGAATATCCCGGTGGTGTCATCTGGATTAGTGTGGACCGGTCAATTGAATTTCAATTGATCCGAATTGCCAAACAGGCCGGATGGGTGCATCCTGAGATGGAGCATCCTGATGTCTTGAAAGATGCCAGGCAGAATTTGAACAATTCGGATTGTTTGATTATATATGATAATGTGGTTAAATTGGCAGCCATCGAACCTTTTCTCCCCTGGGTGAAAACCGGGCCTCATGTGTTGGTAACAGCCCGTGAAGCTTTGAAGGGATTTACTCCTGTTGAAATACCCTTATTGGATGATGAACCGTCGCTGCAGCGGCTGCTCAATGAGACTCAGGGGAAGATTGATGCTTTACCGGACCTGCAAAAGGAACCGTTATTAAACGACGTACTGGATTTTTTGGCCTGGAGTGGGGTTTCTTTTATGGGAGTCTCTCTGATGACCGCGGTCCTGGTTAAAAAGGAACCGGAATTGAGTCATTCGTTGAGCAAGGGAGTGTCTTTGCGTTTGCTGCAGAAAGCCGTGGATGGGGAGCGCTATCAAATGCATCCGTTAATACGCAAGGCCTGGAGAGATAAAAATCCCATTAAAGAAAGGAACCAATGGGTGGATACTATCTGCCAACGGTTAGGGGACTGGTTTGAACAACGAAGAAAACCCACGGATGATCTACCTGCCTTCGAGGCAGAAATAACTCATTTGCAAGAGTGGGGAACTCATGCAAAAGATCAATCGTCTGAACATGAGTGCCGGTTAACCTGGCTTCAGGCGTATCCCCCGTATTATTTGGGGAATCACCAGGAATCCCTAAAGCTTGTTCAATCTGCCTTATCTCTTATAGAGAAGGTACAGGAGCCTGACCTTGAGCTAAAAGCCAATCTTTACAATGACCTGGGTTCTATATCCGGTGCCATGGGGGACCATGACGAGTCTATAACGTATCATCTTAAGGCATTGGAAATCCAGCGTGAACATTTGGGGGAGGAGCATCCGGATACCATTAATTCCATTGAGAATGTGGGAACCACTTACAGTGCATTGGGTGAGCATGAAGAAACCTTAAAATATCATCTCCAGGCGTTGGAAATTCGCAAAAAGGTTTTTGGAGAGCGGCACCCGGACACTGCCGGTTCGTTTGACAGTGTTGGGGATTGCTATGATAACCTGGGGGAATATAGTGAAGGGATGCCGTATCATCAGCAGGCGTTGGAGATTCAGCGGGAGTTGTTGGGTGAGTATCATCCTGATACAGCCGCGGCCTTTTTTAATGTTGTATATACGATGGTCAAGCTCAGGCGTTTTAGTGAAGCGGGGGAGCGATTGACTCCTTATTTAGAGGGAATGTCTTCGGATCATCCTGAATACGAACGGTATTTAAATTTAAGAAAATTTCTTAACAAGGAAAGGATTAAGGGAAGTTCCAGGATTCCATCGAAGAAAAAGAAGAAGAAAAAGAAGAAGTAGACTAGGTAATAATGGAATGATGGAAAAAGATTATCCTGCCCGCTTTTTCGCCTCTTTTTTTCTTTTAATTTAGTTCTAAATCAATCATCGGGACCAGGTCCCTGTTATAGTTTTGATTTGAAAGTATCATCGGGACCAGGTCCCTGTTATAGTTTTAATTTGAAAGTATCATCGGGACCAGGTCCCTGACATAGTTTTAATTTGAAAGTA
>WVZO01000680.1 GCA_011772425.1 Candidatus Aminicenantota bacterium | reverse complement strand
ATGAGATGATATTCTTTCAAGTACTTTCCACCTTTTTCAACGGTTATTTCCGATTGACCGGAATCAAGAAGTGATTTATTGATCCCCTTTACCCAGGGGTGATTATATAGATCTGCCAGGAAGGAAAAAATCCGTTTTGCTTTTAAGGATGAATCTTTTATTAACTCATTTATCAATTTTGGGTCCAGGCTGGTGAGTAATTCGAATAATTGTGCTGTTTCTTCAAAAGTCTCTCCCCGGTTAATTAGTTCAATTTGCTCCCAAATAGCCAATTCTTTCCTGGCAATAAAAAAGTCAAATTCTTTGGTTCCCGGGTTATATAAGAATTTTTTTTGGTTCCATTTAGATGTGCGTATGATTTTGGCTTTTTTATAGAAATCTCTAACCCATAAAGGAACATTCCTTTTACCATCGATAAAAAGATAGACTTTTTCTTCTTCCCGGTAAAAATGCCTGACCCCTCCCATTTCAAGGGCAGTTTTTGCACCGGCATGCAGGTTGAGACTAAGGTCATCCTGGAGACAGTGAAGCAATCCCTCAATTGATAAGCTCGAATTGGGCAGCTTGTAGACACCAAACCCAATGGATGCAATCCAACCGCTCTTTTTATACTTCCTGGCAAGAAAGGGTGAAATCCCCATTGTTTTTAGTTTTTCGGTAGTAATTGGAATCTCCCTGTTGATCTGAAACAACTTCTTAAGATTTTGTTCTTTTTTTGTACCCATGGTACAATAATACAACATTTTTTAAAGAAAATCAATCTCCTATTTAAGAAAACCATTCCATCATTCCGCCCCTTTTTACTTACGACTTACGCTTAACTTACGGGGTCTGATCTTGCAGTGCAATATTTTTGCCTTTCTGTTTTTCAGTTGTTCTCATGCTTTCATGCTTTTTGACAGCCCGGCTCACAGTTGAAGAAAGAATTATATCATCAAAAATGTTGCACTGCATGCAATATGCGACCCCGTTACCGCTTACCGTTACCTGTTATTCTAATTTTTTTTCACACCAATGTCATGAAAAGGAATAAGTAAGAACTAAAAGTTTTGATTGCGTCTACTCCTTCAATTCCTACTAGGAATTGTCAATGTATGTTCCTATTACATTCGGTTTTGATTATATTGTCTTTCACCGAAAGAGGTGGTTTCCCCGGCTTTTTAAGCCTATTTCTTTTCAGTTTCTTGCCTGTCCTCTTTTCCACTTTTCCACTCCCTTTTTCCAGAGAAAAAAGCAAGGAAATTGCAGGAAAAAAGCTTATAAGAAAGCTCATTAAAACGCGGGCAAACTGTAAAGCGCATTCAGGGCTTGAAATTATCTCCCGTTTGTGGTATCCATTAAGTTCTAAAAAACGAACCGTGAATCAACACAAACATACCCGTTTGACCAGCCACACAGAGATCAATGGCGGAAGCCTGTCCAGGGGACAGTTGGCAACTGGCAGTAGGCAGTTGGCAAGAAGGATCTAGAAAGATGTCTGGTACAATTCAGATAAAATTTACATTAAATGGTAAAGCTGTTGAATTAACCACGCGAACCAACCGCCGGTTATTGGATGTTTTACGTGAAGATTTCGGCCTGACCGGTACAAAAGAAGGTTGTGCCATTGGCGAATGCGGGGCCTGTACGGTTCTGCTGCACAGTAAAGCGGTAAATTCCTGCCTTGTCCTGGTAGGACAGGCCCATGGTTCCAATATAATAACCGTAGAAGGTCTTGCTAAAGACGGTGTTCTTCATCCCCTGCAAGAGAACTTCTTAAAATACGGGGCTGTGCAGTGCGGATTCTGTACACCGGGGATGCTGTTATCCGCTTACGCATTACTCAATGAGAATCCTCAATCATCCGAAGAAGAGATAAAAGAAGCCATCGCCGGGAATTTGTGCCGGTGTACCGGTTATAAACAAATTATAGAAGCGATTCAACAAACAACCCGGTCAGTAGGAAGTAGGAAGTAGGAAGTAGGAAGTAAGAAGTAAGAAGTAAGAAGTAGGAAGAGAAGAATGGAAAATATGAATACAATTCAAAATGCGCTTTTATCAGGGATTGCATCGCAGCAGTTGGAATTAAATCAATTGATCCAGCGGCTCATTCAAATCCGCAGCTACAGCGGTGAAGAGCAAGAAATAGTTGAATATATTATCAAAAAAATGAAGGATTTTGGCTTTGATGAGGCATATTCCGATGGGTTGGGCAGTGCGGTCGGCCGCATCGGGAATGGACCCATTAAAATACTTTTCGATGCCCATATCGATACGGTAAAAGTGACAGAATCAGAAGAATGGCAATATCCGCCTTTCGGAGGTAAAATCGTTGACAATAAAATCTACGGTCGCGGTGCTGTGGATGAAAAACCTGCCATGGCCGGTTTTTTGATGGCAGGTAAAATTATAAAACAACATGTTGGTAATGAAACTCTGCCTTTCACGCTTTATGTAGTGGGTTCGGTGTTTGAGGAAGATTTTGAAGGTTATCCCCTTATGCATTTAGTCAAAAACGAGGGGATCACACCTGACTTTGTTTTGCTGGGCGAACCTACTGATTTGCGGGTTTACCGGGGTCAAAGAGGGCGAATGGAAATCAATATCGAAACCGTGGGCCGCTCTGCTCACGGGGCACATAATGATCAGGGCATCAATGCGATTTACAAAATGACCCCTGTAATCGCGGAAATTGAAAAACTGGACCGGCAATTACCTGCAAAAGAACCCCTGGGAAAAGGTTCTATCACTGTGACCCAGATTATTTCCCGTGCCCCTTCTCTTTGCTCAGTCCCGGATTATGCGCAAATCCATATCGATCGGCGTTTGACACTCGATGAAGATCAAGAAAGCGTTTTAAAAGAACTGCAAGAAATTGTAAACAAGACAGGAATAGATGCAAATATATCCATTCCCCGGTATTCCGGTGTTAGTTGGAAAGGCACAAAATTCGAGCAGGAAGCCTATTTTCCCACGTGGATTATAGAAGAAGACCACCCCCTGGTCCAGGCAGGTTTGAAAACCGCGGAAAAAGTTCCCGGCACATCAGCCAAAAGCGGTGCATGGGCGTTCTCTACTAATGGCGTTGCCACTGCCGGGCAACTGGGGATTCCCACTATCGGTTTTGCCCCGGGGAAAGAAGAACTCTCCCATTCGTCACGAGAGGAATTAGAACTGGATGATTTACTCAAAGCCGCGCAATTTTATGCCCTGTTCCCGTTCCAGTTATGCGAAGCGACCAAAGATAAGTAAACCACGAAGCCACGAAGCCACGAAGAAACACGAAGAGAAGAAAAGATAAAAATTACAAATTACAAATTACAAATCACAAACAAATTTCAAATTACAATGACCAAAATTACAAAAATTAATAAGAATCGAATTACAACGATCATAATGGGGCACGATATCAAGAAGCAAATTGCAATGACTGACCATGTATAAAAAATTTTTGCGGGGTCCAGGGGCGGTTTTTATAAAAAGAGCCC
>WVZO01000106.1 GCA_011772425.1 Candidatus Aminicenantota bacterium | reverse complement strand
TTTCCTTTATTTGATATTGTGTTTTTATTGGAGAATATCCAGGATGAAACGTATATTCAGCAAATTAATTGTAATGTAAGATTTTTGTTCAAAAGAGAAAAAGAATATATTGAAGGTGTATTGGAATATAACCCGTTATTGTATGATAAATGGGCAATAGAGAAAATCATTAATCATTTTACCGTGATATTTCAAAATGTACTTTTTAATTTGGATTTAGAAATATTTAACCTGGATATTCTTTCGGAGGATGAAAAACAGCAAATATTGGAAGATTTTAATGCTACTCAGACGGGGTATCCGCAAGATAAAACCATTCATGAATTATTTGTAGAGCAAGCAGAGAAAACGCCTGACGGCGTTGCTTTAGTTGGCAGTTGGCAGTTGGCAGTTGGCAAGGGGGTGGCACCCCCAGCCGGTAAGGGAGAAAGAACCGAGGAAACGGGGCAATTGACCTATGGGGAATTAAATAAAAGATCGGATCAAGTGGCCCGCTTGTTATGTGNNACCATTGTGGGCATTATGGCGGCACAGTCCATGGAAGTGATTATTGGAATATTGGGTATATTAAAAGCAGGTGGTGCATATTTATCTATTGATCCGTATTATCCGCAAGAACGCGTCAATTACATGTTGAAGGACAACAATGTGAAGGTTTTGGTGAGTGAGGTAAGTGAGTTGAGTAAGGTGAGTGGGGGAACTGAGGTGGTTACTCACCCTACTCACCCTACTCACTTATGTTACGTCCTCTACACTTCTGGTTCCACCGGCAGGCCTAAAGGGGTGATGGTGGAACATGGGAATGTGGTAAGGCTGGTAAAAAACACCAACTATATCCAATTCAGGGAAGGTGACAGACTACTGCAAACCGGTGCAGTGGAGTTTGACGCATCCACCTTTGAAATATGGGGGTCTCTGCTAAATGGGCTGAGTTTGTATTTTGTCCCTAAAGAAGAGATATTAGCTGTTGAACAGGTAGGAGAGATAATACAGAAATATGATATCGGGACCATGTGGTTAACCTCTCCACTTTTTAACCAGTTAGCCGGTATAGATATCGAAATATTTAAAGGGTTGAGGAATTTATTGGTAGGAGGCGATGTTTTGTCTCCGATTCATATCAATAAAGTAAGGAGCAGGTTCCCTCAACTGAATATTATCAATGGTTATGGGCCTACGGAAAACACTACCTTCTCTACTACATTTTTAATAACCCGGGAATATAAGGAGCGGATACCTATTGGTAAGCCGATAGCCAATTCCACGGCCTATATTGTTGATGAAGTCGGTGGATTGGTGCCTGTTGGTGTGCCTAGTGAATTGTGGGTAGGTGGAGATGGGGTTTCGCGGGGATATATGAACAACCCGGAGTTAACCGCAGAAAAGTTTGTTTTAGCTCATAGCTCATGGCTCATAGCTCATAGGAGGGAGAAGAGAGTTAGCAGTTCAGGAGAGCTCCCTATGAGCTATGAGCTATCAGCTATGAGCTACTTCTACAAAACCGGTGATTTGGCGCGGTGGCTGCCGGATGGAAATATCGATTTTATTGGCAGGATGGATCAACAGGTGAAGGTCAGGGGTTTTCGCATCGAATTGGGGGAAATCGAAAATCAATTACTAAAAATAAAGGGAATAAGCGAAGCTGTGGTCATTGATAGAAAGGACCACACCAACCAAAAGTATCTCTGTGCTTATATTGTTTCAAAATCGGTAATAAACCCGTATGAGATAAAAGGTACCATTGGACGGGCACTTCCAGCGTATATGATTCCAGCCTATGTCATACAAGTCGATAAGATAGCACTAACACCCAACGGTAAAATTGACCGCAGTGCTTTACCTGCGCCTGAATTAGAATTGAAAGCAGGTGACAATTATGTGGCACCAGGTAATGAGAATGAAGAGAAAATGGTAGAAATATGGGCAGAAATACTTAGCCTGGATAAAGAGATAATCGGAGTTAAGGATAGTTTCTTTGAACGTGGGGGAGATTCTTTGAAAGCTGCAATATTAGCAGCAAAAGTACATAAAGTTTATAATGTGAGGATGCCCCTGGAAGAGATATTCAGGACACCCACTGTGGAAGGAATATGTTCTTTAATCTCAGTTACGAATTGGGCAAGGGAACAGAACCGGGAGTTGGATGTCCCCTCTGACTATGAAGAAGAAGAAATAATTTTATGAGTGATAAAGAAATAAAGAATGAAGAATAAAAGATATGGGAAAGGCAAGTAACTCATGAGAAATAACAATTATCCGGATAATTTAAAGTTTGTGGCCAATCAGAAAATAAAAGAAAAAAATTATTGGCTGGAAAAGTTATCTGGTGATTGGGAAAAAAACACGTTTCCCTATAGTCATAAAAAGGCGAAAAAACAAGGTTGCCCTGGGGATTTTCATTCGGTGGAGTTTGGATTTCCCCAAGAGCTTTTTTCAAAACTAATGAAATTAAGCGGTGGAAAGGATGTTAAACTGTATATGGTTTTAGCAGCAGGATTGGTGGTGCTTATTAATAAATACAATATATATACAGGAAAGAACAATATCATCGTCGGTTCTCCGATTTATAAACAGGATATAGATGGTAAATTTGTTAATACGGTCCTGGTATTAAGAAATCAACTGCAGGATGATATGACGTTTAAAGAATTGTTATTGCAAGTCAGGCAGACGATTATTGAGGCCGCTGAAAATTGCAACTACCCCGTTGAAGTATTGGCGGAACAACTGGGTAAACCTTATTCGCAAGACGATGATTTTCCATTATTTGATATTGTAATTTTATTGGAAAATATCCACGATAAAACGTATATTCAGCATATTAATTGTAATATAAAATTTTTATTCCAAAGGGTAGGAGAATGTGTCAGGGGTATATTGGAATACAGTGTATTATTATATGATAGATGGATAATAGAGAGGATTATTAATCATTTTATGGCGGTATTTCAACATGTACTTTTTGATTTGGACATAAAGATATCCGCGATAGATATCCTGTCGGAAGACGAAAAGAAGCTGATATTGGAAGATTTTAACATCACAAGTACAGCATATCCCGGAGATAAAACAATTTTTGAGTTGTTTGAAGAACAGGTGGAAAGGAGACCGGAGAAAATAGCATTAGTTGGCAGTTGGCAGGGGGTGGCACTGGTACACCCGGCCGATAAGGGGGCAGTCGGCAAAGAGGAAGGAAGCGGGGACCCTGTTCAATTAACCTACAGGAAATTGAATGAAAAATCCAACCAGGTTGCCAATTATTTACATTATGAAATAGGGGTGGAACCGGATCAACGGGTGGGGATGCTAATGGATCGATCGATATCTATGATTATCATTATGCTTGGCATTTTAAAGGCTGGCGGCGCCTATGTTCCCATATCACCCTCATTCCCTGAAGACCGTATCAAAACCATGATCGATGATGCGGATATCCGGATTCTCATCAGCCAAAAACGCTGTATCAGGACCCTGAACCGCCTCCAATGGGAGTGCAAAAACCTGGATACTTTCCTTTGCATCGACAGCGAAAATGTTCATGAAGAAGAGGAAGTTGAACAAAGCGAACTGATGGACGGCAAACTCTGGGATTATGTGGGCGAGACTTCAGTAGATGAAATCACCGGCGGCGGTTGGAACAGCAGCTATACCGGCGTACCCATCTCCAGGGAGGAAATGGAGGAATACGGCGATAATATCCTGGAAAAACTGACCCCCCTACTGCATAAAAATATGAGGGTAATGGAAATCGGTGTCGCATCCGGGATCAGTATGTATCGCATCGCACCCAGGGTGGGATTGTATGTTGGTACCGACCTGTCCGGCGTTATCATCCGGAAAAATAAAGAACAGATAAAAAAACAAGGCTGCCGCAATATCAAACTTCGTACCTTGGCTGCCCATGAAATCCATCGCCTGGAAGAGAAAGATTTTGATTTGGTAATCCTTAACAGTGTAATCCAGTGCTTCCATGGACACAATTACTTGAGAAAAGTGATCCGGAAAGTTATCCACCTGATGGGGGACAGCGGGTATATTTTCATTGGGGATATTATGGACCGGGAGTTGAAGGAGGATTTGATTGCCAGCCTGGTGGCATTCAAGCTAGCCCATAGAAAGAAGGACTACAGAACCAAGATCGATTGGTCTGAAGAGCTTTTTGTTTCTCGATCGTTCCTGGAAGACTTGGCCTGGGATTATCCTGAAATCCGTGGTATGGAATTCTCCGGTAAGATATATACCATTGAGAACGAGTTGACCAAATTCAGGTACGATGCATTGATTTATATAAATAAGATCAAAGCCAGGGGTGAATCGAAAGATAGAAAAGGAAGACATAAACATCAGCATGATGCCCGAGTATTGAGAAAGTATGGTAAGGAGAGATTATCGATTGAAATGACTTCCGGGAATTTGGCTTATATTATTTACACTTCAGGTTCTACAGGCAAACCCAAAGGAACGCTCACCATGCATTATAATGTGGCGCGGCTGGTTAAGAACACCAATTACCTTGAGCTTCACCCTGGGGATCGAGTATTGCAGTTGTCGGATTATGCCTTTGATGGTTCGGTTTTTGATATTTTCGCTGCGTTGTTAAACGGTTCCACCCTGGTGATGGTGAATCGAGGAGATTTGCTTGAGATAGGAAATCTTTGCAGCTTAATAAAGAGAGAAGGCATAAGCGTATTTTTGGTGGTCACGTCATTATTTAATACGATAATGGATGTTGGTTTGGAGAGTTTATCCGGTGTAAGAAAGGTGTTGTTTGGTGGTGAGCGTGTGTCTGTCAGTCATGCCGTAAAGGCATTGGAGTATTTAGGCAAAGGAAGAATTCTTCATATGTATGGCCCTACGGAAACCACGGTTTATGCTGCTTATTATCCTGTTGATGAAATTGATAAGAACCAATTTACTGTTCCCATTGGTGCACCTATAGCCAATACATGGATTTATATATTGGGTAAACATTTGAACCTGGTACCGATAATGGTTACAGGCAAGATATATATTGGAGGGGATGGTGTTGCTCGAGGATACCTTAATAAACCGGAATTAACTGCAGAAAAGTTTATTTTAGTTCATAGCTCATGGCTCATAGCTGATAGGAGAGAGAAGAAAGCAAGAAGTTCCGGTGAGTTCCCTATGAGCTATGAGCTATCAGCTATGAGCTGCCTTTACAAAACCGGTGACCTGGGAAGATGGTTGGCGGATGATCATGCGAATATGGAGTTTATCGGTCGAATCGATCACCAGGTAAAAGTGAGGGGGTACCGGATTGAGCTGGGAGAAATCGAACGTTGTTTGCTGAGTTATCCGAGTATCAAAGAATGCACGGTCATTGCCCGGGAAGACGAGAAAGAAAACCATTACCTTTGTGCATACCTGGTGGACTTGAGTGAAGAAAGAACTGAGGTATCGGAGTTAAAGGACTATTTATCGCAGTCATTACCGGATTTTATGATTCCTTCGTATTTTGTCCAGGTGGATAAGCTTCCCCTGGGCTCAACCGGGAAGATCGACCGGTTGAAGCTGCCGGACCCACGGTTATTATTTGATGAGAGTTCTTCAGCTCCTCGTGATAAAGTGGATGAGAAAATGGTGGAAATCTGGTGGGAGATATTGGGGATCGGGAAAGAGTTGATTGGAATAAATTCCAACTTTTTTGATTTGGGGGGGCATTCGCTGAAGGCTTCGTTGTTGACAGCGAAGATTCATAAGGAATTTGATGTAAAGGTGGGGTTAGCTGAGGTGTTCATTCATCAAACCCTGCGGGAGCTTTGTGATTATATTCGAAATGCCTCTCCACCTGCAGCGAGGTATCTGCCGATTGAGAAGGCAGAGGAGAAAGAGTATTATGTGCTTTCAGCAGCTCAGAAGCGACTTTATATCATCCAACAGATGGAGTTAGAGAGTACGCGATATAATATGCCGTATCGGTTTCCCTTTGAGGGGGCTATTGATAAAGAACGCCTGGAGAATACCTTCAAGAGGTTAATAGAGAGGCATGAGAGTTTTCGCACGTCGTTTCATATGATAGATGATCAGCCGGTTCAAAAGATTCATGCAGCCGATGAAGTGGCATTTGAAATAGAATTTTATGATTTAACCACAGGAGGTATGGCTGATCGTCCTTTTGATCTGTCGGCAGCGCCGCTTTTGCGTGTTGGGCTGATACACACCCCAGGCTTCGGCCACCCCTCTCAAGAGGGGATTCCCGGAGATAAACACATCCTCCTGGTTGAGATGCATCATATTATATCGGATGGTACATCCCAGGAGATATTGGCCCGGGAATTTGCTGCCCTGTACGCAGGGGAGGAGCTGCTGCCGCTGCGTTTGCAGTACAGGGATTATGCAGGGTGGCAGAACAGTAATGCGCAGCAAGCAATAATGAAAGAACAGGAGAAATACTGGTTGAGAGAATTTTCTGACCAACTACCAATATTGAATCTTTCTACCGACTATCCACGACCATTGATGCAAAGCTTTGAGGGCAGACGATTATGCTTTTTTTTAAGCAAAGAGATAACTGAAGCATTAAAGAAACGTTGCAAAGAGACAAATGCAACGTTGTATATGATTTTGTTGTCGGTTTTTAATATCCTGCTGACAAAACTCAGCGGCCAGGTAGATATCATCGTAGGAACCCCCATCGCTGGTAGGCGGCATGCAGACCTCCAGGATATCATTGGTATGTTTGTCAATACCTTATCAATGCGGAATTACCTGCAGGGAGATAAAGCTTTTATGGAATTTTTAAAAGAAGTAAAAGATCGCACTCTTGAGGTATATGATAACCAGGAATACCAGTTTGAAGACCTGGTAGAGAAAGTTTCTGTAAGGAGAGATACCAGGCGGAACCCAATATTTGATGTGATGTTCAATTTTTTGAACCAGGCTGATTACCAGGGGAATGTAGAGAAAGTAAATTTAGATGAAGTCACTGATGAAGGTGAGATTAAGGCGCTTTTTGATCTGATGTTCCAGGGAGCGGAGATAGAGAAGGTAATCTATATTACTGTCGATTATTGTACGAAGCTTTATAGAGAAGAGACCATAAGAAGATTTATTGGATATTTTAAAAAGATATTAGTGGAAGTTCAAGATGATCCATATAAAAAATTGTCTTCAATCGAGATTATATCAGGGGAAGAGAAGAAGCAAATGTTGTTTGATTTTAATGACACTGCATCGGAATTTACCGGGGATAAAACCCTTCATGAATTATTTGCGGATCAGGCAGCCAGAACACCGGAGAAAATAGCCTTAGTTGGCAGTTGGCAGGGGGTGGCACTGGTACACCCGGCCAATAAGGGGGAAATAACCGGGGAAACGGGGCAATTGACCTATGGGGAATTAAATAAAAGATCGAATCAAGTGGCCCGCTTGTTATATGAAAAAGGCGTTGAGCCTGATACCGCTGTGGGAATTATGGTGGAACGTTCTATTGAAATGATTGTAGGAATCCTGGCAATCTTAAAAGCCGGTGCTGCCTATTTGCCCATTGATCCGGATTATCCGGAAGAACGAATCAGATATATGCTGGAAGACAGCAATGCGAAGGTTTTGGTGAGTGAGGTAAGTAAGGTGAGTGAGGTGAGTGGGGGAACTGTGGTGGTTACTCACCCTACTCACCTATGTTACGTTATCTACACCTCGGGGACTACTGGCAAACCCAAAGGGGTGATGTTGGAACATCGCAACCTCGTCAATCTCATCCGGTATCAATTCAACTATACCGTCATTGATTTTACCCGAGTTTTGCAGTTTACTACGATCAGTTTTGATGTATCTGCCCAGGAGATTTTTTCCACGCTCCTGGCAGGTGGAACACTCTTTTTAGTTAGTAAAGAAACCATTCGTGATATTTCGCAGCTTTTAAAGGTAGTAGAGAAGGAGAAAATCAAAACGGTATTTTGGCCTGCTTCCTTTTTGAAGTTTGTGATGAACGAAGAAGACTATGTAAGACTGATGCCTGCTAGTTTGGAGCACATTGTTACCGCCGGGGAGCAAGTAATCGTGAACCAGAGATTTAGAAAATATCTGGAAAGCAGCAGGGTTTATTTGCACAATCATTATGGACCGTCAGAGACTCATGTGGTCACTGCCTGGACGTGGGAAGTCGGGCAGAGAGAAGAGTTACCTGAGCTTCCTCCTATTGGCAGACCGATTTCGAATACGAGTATTTATATATTGGATAATGGGAAGAACCTGGTGCCGGTAGGAGCAGCGGGAGAGTTGGTGATTGGGGGCATCCAGGTAGGGCGAGGTTACCTGAACCGACCGGAATTAACCGCAATTTCCTATAAGTCCTATAGGACCTATATTTCTAAAAAAATCTACAAAACCGGTGACCTGGCCCGTTGGCTGGCGGATGGTAATATCGAATTTTTGGGAAGAATCGATCAACAAATTAAAATCAGGGGATTCCGGGTAGAATTGGGAGAAATCGAGAGCCAGTTGTTAAACCACCGCAATATCAAAGATGCTGTGGTGCTGGCAAGAGAGGATAAAAAAATAGACAAATATTTATGTGCTTATGTGGTTTTAGATGAAGAACCGGAACCATCCGAATTGAGGGCATTTCTATCGAAACATTTGCCGGATTATATGATTCCCGCTTATTTTGTTCGGATGGATAGTCTTCCTCTCACTCCAAACCGTAAAGTGGATAGGCGGGCATTGCCGAAGCCGCAGTTGGGAACAGGAATGGATTACACGGCTCCGCGGAATAATATTGAAAGAAAATTGGCAAAGGTTTGGTCTGAGGTTTTGGGTATTGAAAGAGAAGTCATCGGCATTGATTCCAACTTTTTCGAGTTAGGGGGACACTCGTTAAAGGCAACCATATTGACTGCAAAAGTGCACAAAGAATTCCAGGTGAAATTGCCATTGGTACAGGTCTTCAAAACTCCATACCTCAGGGGGCTTTCACAATACATCGAAGAGTTGGTTGAAGATAAGTACACGTATATGTATACAGCCATAAAACCGGTAGAGGAGAAGGAATATTACCGGTTATCTTCCTCTCAGAAGCGTTTATTTTTTTTACATCGGATGGAGCCTCACAGCACTGCTTACAACATGCCAGAGGTCATTCCATTGACCTGGGAGTTGAGCTGCGAGAGACTGGAACAAACGTTCAAGCAATTAATCGCCCGACATGAGAGTTTAAGGACGTCATTTGAGATGAAGGAGGGAAAACCGGTCCAGAGGGTCCATGATGAAGCAGAATTTGAGATTGAATGTTATGATTTAGCCACTATTTCAGACTTCATTCGTCCCTTTGATTTATCTCAGGCACCACTGATACGAGTTGGGGTGATTGAAATAAAAGACAACTACCATTTATTGCTGGCGGATATGCATCATATTATATCGGACGGTCTGTCTCACGGTATATTGGTGAGGGATTTTATGGACCTTTACCATGGGAATAAGCTGCTTCCGTTGAGGTTCCAGTATAAAGATTATACCGAATGGCAAAATACCAGGCTTCAGACAGATGAGTTGAAGCAGCAGGAAAAATACTGGCTCAATATATTTGCGGGTGATATCCCGGTACTAAACTTACCCACGGATTATCCACGACCCAGGATCCAACGTTTTGAGGGAGATTTTTTATCTTTTGAAATTGATGAAGAGAGGACGGTATTATTAAGGCAAGTTGCCTCACGTGAGGAAGCTACCCTTTATATAGTATTGTTGACAGTATATGCCATTTTTTTATCAAAAATAACCGGTCAGGAAGATATCGTGATTGGCACACCCATTGCAAGCCGTATGCATGCAGATTTAGATCACATCATCGGTATGTTCGCCAACACCCTCGCTTTAAGGAATTTTCCCGGAGGGCAAAAGAGCTTTTCATGTTTTTTGAGGGAGGTGAAGGGAAGGACGTTGAATGCCTTTGAAAACCAGGAATATCCGTTTGAAGAGCTGGTGGAGAAGTTGGCGGTTGTCCGTGATACGGGTCGGAATCCACTGTTTGATGTAATGTTTGCCTTGCAAAGCGTTGAGATGGGGTATGCTGTGGGTGCTGATGCCACCGTGGGCGCGAATCCAGTGGAACGTTCTGATGCATATGCGGATGCAGAAACCAATCAATGGCAACCTGATTTTAAACACCGGATTTCAAAATTTGATATCACCCTCCACTGTATCCATGAGGGTGAAACCCTGCAATTTGCCTTTGAATTTTGTACAAAACTCTTTAAAAGAGAAACCATCAAACGTTTTAAATTTTATTTTGGTAAGATTATCTCTTTAGTCTTGCAAGCACCGGAAATAAGATTATGGCAAATAGAGATCATATCCGAAAAAGAAAAGCAGAAAATTCTCTATGAATTTAATGATACCAGGGCCGATTATCCGTTGGATAAAACAATTCATGAATTATTCGAAGAGCAGGCAGCCAAAACGCCTGACAGCGCTGCCGTTGTCGGGCATGGATGCATGGATGCATGGATGCATGGAAATATCTCCATTACTTTCAGAGAATTGAATGAAAAATCCAATCAATTGGCCCATTTTTTACGGGAAGAAGGCGTTGGGTCCGATACCATTGTGGGTCTGATGATGGAACGATCAATAGAAATGATAATCGGAATATTGGGCATATTGAAAGCCGGTGGTGCGTATTTGCCTATTGATCCCGATTATCCCCCGGCAAGGCAAAAATATATGTTGGCCGACAGCAAGGCAAAGGTTTTGTTAAAAAAATCCGAAATTGCGCAGAGACCAATATCGAAATTCGAAACAAATCCAAATGACCGAAATTCAAATGACCGAAACATTACGAATGGACCAATTGTTTTGAATTTTGAACATTTGGATTTTGAATTTGTTTCGGATTTCGGATTTCGTGCTTCGAATTTAAACTCTTCAAATCTTGTCTACCTCATCTACACCTCGGGGACTACCGGAAAACCCAAAGGGGTGATGTTGGAACATCGCAGCCTTGCCAATCTTATCCACTATCAATTCAACTATACCGACATTGATTTTAGCCGGGTACTCCAGTTTACCACCATCGGTTTTGATGTGTCTGCTCAGGAAATTTTTTCCACGCTTCTGGCAGGTGGAATACTCTTTTTAGTCAGTAAAGAAACCATTCGTGATATTTCGCAGCTTTTGAAGGTAGTGGAGAAGGAGAAAATCAAAACAGTGTTTTGGCCTGCCTCCTTTTTGAAGTTTGTGATGAACGAAGAAGACTATATAAGACTGATGTCTGCTAGTTTGGAGCATATTGTTACCGCCGGGGAGCAATTAATTATCAATGAAAGATTTAAGAGGTATTTGCAGGGCAGCGGGGTTTATTTGCACAATCATTACGGTCCGTCAGAGACTCATGTAGTCACTGCCTGGACATGGGGACCAGGGCAGGGAGAGGAGTTATCGGAACTGCCTCCGATTGGCAAACCCATTTCGAATACTAATATTTATATACTTGACAGGGGAAAGAACCTGGTGCCAATTGGTGTGCCGGGAGAATTATCTATTGGTGGCATCCAGGTGGGACGAGGTTACCTGAACCGACCGGAATTAACCGCAGAAAAGTTTATTTTAGCTCATAGCTCATGGCTCATAGCTGATAGGAGGGAGAAGAAAGATGGCAGTTCTGGGGAGCTTCCTATGAGCTATGAGCTATCAGCTATGAGCTATCTCTTCAAAACCGGTGATTTAGCCCGTTGGCTGCCGGACGGCAATATTGAATTCCTGGGAAGAATTGATCAACAAGTTAAAATCAGGGGATTCCGGGTGGAATTGGGAGAAATTGAGAGCCAATTGCTAAACCACGATTTTATCAAAGAGGCTGTGGTACTGGCACGGCAAGATGACCGGGGGCTTCAATACCTTTGTGCTTATATAGCAGCAGGAGCTGAAAAGAAAATATCGTCATCCGGGCTGCGAGAATATTTGGCAAATGATTTGCCGGATTATATGATTCCTGCTTATTTTGTCCAAATGGAGAAAATACCACTTACTGCTAATGGGAAAGTTGATCGGAGAATGCTGCCTCGGCCCCGGGAGGCCGACATCCGTTTGGACTCTACTTATGCGGCACCTGAAACCGGTCTGCAGCGAACTATTGCGGAAATCTGGAAGGAGGTGTTGGGTCGGGATAAAGTGGGGACCAGGGATAATTTCTTCGATTTAGGGGGAAATTCCCTGGATGTTATCACGGTGAGTAATAAATTAAAAGAAACGCTAAAAAAGGAAATCACTGTTGTTACTTTATTTACGTATCCCACCATTGGGTCCCTTGAAAACTATTTGAAGAGTAACAGTGACAAAAGTAGTGAAGTCTTTGAAAGCAGGGAATTGGAGCGTTCTGAACTGATCGATGAAGGAAAAGACCTTATGCAGCAAACGTTAAAAAAATTAGATAAGGAAGATTGACCTGTTAAACGTGCGGAAAAATAATTTCACACCTATTGAAATATTTACATATTTTCTTTAAAATTTACTTTTGCTTATTACCGTTCAAAAGGAAAAAGGAGGTTAAGATGAAGCGAAATGGCAGAAGATTCCTTGTGGTTGCCGGTATTATCCTGTTCTTTTCATTTTTTGTTGTACCTGTTCATGTTCATGGTGAAGACCAGGCACAAACATCCCAGGCTGAATCGGCAAAACCATCGCTTGCTTCAATCGATGAACTGCTCTCAGAAAAAACCGTCGAGAACTGCGAGAAAGCGGTTAAAGAGTGTGAGCTGTTATTAAAAGATGATCCCAACAACTATGAAATACTCTATAGGCTGGCTAATGCATATATCGGCATAATTGATATTAAGACCTCGGCCCTTATAGAGGAAAAAGATGAATTTAAGCCAATGCTTAAAAAGCTGGGGCAAATTGCTAATGATTACGCAAAAAAAGCGTATAAATTAAATCCGAAGCACAAGGACGTGGTGGCGGCCAACCTGGTTTCATACGGGTATTATTCAGCCAGTTTCGGCATTGTAAAAGCCATCTTTAAAGGAGCCGCAGGTCATTACAAAGACCTGTGCAACCAATTGATTGAGATTGACAATACGCATTTAGGCGCTTTGGGATATCGCTTGCTGGGAAAACTTTACCACGTGGCACCCTGGCCGGTGGGAAGTAAGAAAAAAGCATTGCACTTCTTTCAAAAGGCCGTCGAAACCGACAACTCCGTATTGTATACCCATTATTATATCGGCGTGCTTCACTTTGAAAAACGTAAATATGACCTTGCGGAAAAGGAATTTACAATTGTTAAAGAAAATCCCCCCCACGCCAGTGAGAAACACTACATCGATGGGTATAAAGAAAAAGCACGTCATTACTTGATGTCAATCTCTAGAATCAAAAAAAGAAAATAAGAATCTACATGTAAAACATGTTGGCTTATTACCGCACTGTAAGTGCTTATACCGAATACAAATAGAATTCCCGGGGACGAAGTTCGTCAAATTTTTCTGTCTCAAAAAGGAATCGCCTGATATCAAAACAAATATCGCATTTTGAAAGATAGCCATCCGGGTTTTCCCGGAAGCCAAAATCCCTGGCAAAGTGATAAAGCATTTCTATATCTTCCGAAATCAGGAAACGCAGCACCGGTTTATCTTCTAAATCAATGCCTTCATCCACAAGCCGGTTGATATCCCGCCAGCTCCCTAACGAAACTCCACCGCAGTACCCCGGCATAATATTCCCGTAATTATCAAAATGGTTGTGCCAGTTGCGAAGAACCGGTGTAGTACAGGGCTGGCTCAAAAGAACCTCGCGGGGATATTTGGGATAGAAATCCCTTAAACTTTTGTTCGCTCTACCCATTAAAAACATTTCCACTTCAACGCTGCCGGTAAGATAATTATTTTGGATAAGCTTATAATAATCTTCAAGGGAAATGGTTTGCTTAATCCCCAGTTGTTTAAATTGTCTATAATAGTCCAGTTGATAAATCATAACATTTTCAGCAAAAACGTCTCTGCTGATCTTGATGCATCTTTCCGTTTGTTCAAAGGGAATATATTCTGCATAAAAGGGGTTAACCGAAATCAAGATTCCCTTGAGCCCGGCATTTTTTAAGTTCATCAATTTTTCCCGGGTGGTTTCGTCGCTGCTGCACCAGAAGCAATTGGTCTCTACAAACGTAGATGGAATGTTATACTCACCGGCAATTTCTACAGCTTTCCATAGAAGATCGTAATTTAAAAAGGGTTCTCCGCCGCTAAAATGGAGCCCATGGTTTAAACTTACAGAGTTATTGCCCCAGGGGGAACTGTTTATTTTCCTGGAAAGTAATGAGAAAAATTCGATTAAATCGTCTTCTGTAAACCAGTCAGCTTTCCATTGGGGAGAACAAAAATACATGCAGTGTCTGCATGCTGCTGTACATTTATAAGACAAAATCAAACCACCGGATTGGGGAAGAGGTAGTTTTATTTTATTCATTGTAGTAATCTACCTTACCATAAATCCCAAAAAATTGCAATCTTCTCTTCTTTGTGTTCCTTTGTGCTTTTTACCGCATTGTAAATGCCTTCGTGGCTAAAAAAAATAGAATTTCTGCATTTCCCCCCAGGCTATTGAAATACCAATGACTTTGTTATAAAATACCCTTATGGAACAAGAAAAAGCATTTTCCGGCATCGCACTTCATGAGAAGTTTAAAAATGGCAAAGCCGCAGGGCAAATTATCCTTACGGATGGTACGATTCGATTTCAATCGGATCAAGGCGGCGTTGAAATTCCTTTGCATGATATAACCGTTAAAAGAGGCGGCTCAAGTGGTCAACTGGTCACATTTGAGCATCGCTCCTATCCCGGATGGTATATCTATACGGAAGAGAAATCCATTCTAAGAAAATTAAACCAATTATCCAGGCCCGATACTGACATTTCCACCCAGGTCAAAGGCATTAAGAAAATCCGACGGCGTGTCCGCGGGCTTATCCTGGGTATTGTACTGGCAATAGCCGCATTAATTCTTATACTGCTGCAAATTAGAAATCCCGTTGCCAAGGCCATTGCCAAAAGTATTCCTGTAGAATGGGAACAATCCCTGGGAGAAAGTGTTTTTGAACAATATAAAGCACAGAAAAAATTCATCGATGATCCTGAGGTCATCGCTTCCCTGGACAAAATCACCGTACCCCTGCTAAACCGAATCCCGGATAAGCGTTATGATTTCAAAATATACATTGTCCGGGACTCGTCGATCAATGCCTTTGCGCTTCCAGGGGGGTATATGGCCTTGCATACCGGGCTGCTGTTAAATGTGGAGCATGCCGAGGAGTTATTGGGCGTCCTGGCTCATGAAATTTCCCATGTCACCTTACAGCATGGCCTGAGAAAGCTTATCGATTCATTGGGCCTGCTTTTAATGATAAAAGCATTTTTTGGAGATGCCTCCGGTATATGGGGTGAAGTTGTCAAGAGCGGAGCTTTTTTGCTGGACCAGCAATTTTCCCGGAGTTTTGAAAGAGAAGCGGATGAGACGGGATTTTCTTACCTTGTCAATGCCGGCATCGATCCCGGTGGCATGATCGGTTTTTTCCAACGACTGGAGGAAGAAAGAAAAAAAGTAGATACCTTGAATCTTGAGGAAAAGTTGAATTTTCTCAGTACACATCCTGCACCGGGCATGCGCATTAAATATTTAAACAAGAAATTGAAACAACTGGGAAATAGAGGTGGATTCCTGAATTTTGAAGCAGATTTCCGGGTATTCAAGGAGACCCTAAAACAGAAAGTCCATGAAATGCAATCCGGCAATTGAGCGGAAAGGTATTTGCCGATAAAAGAATCCGGGGTCATTTTTTTTATAATAATTGTAACATTTTCTTTTCTTGTGCGTATAAAAGGGTGAAAATAGGAACAATAAACAGGTTGGCCAACTTGCAATTTCGTTCACTAAACACTAAAATTAAAATCTATTAAAGGAGTATCAATATGAGAAAAAAATCAGTATTTACACTGACTCTTTTGTTTTTGTTAGGTCTTGTTTTCATCATTCCGGCAAAACCGGCTTCCCTGCAAACGTCCATAATCCCGGACAATGCCCGCTGGGTCATTCACTTCGATGTGCAAAAATTCACATCCACCCGGTTTTGTGAACTGCTGAAACAGGATGAAGCCATCGGACTCGAAAAGAAAACCCTGAAAATCTCCAAAATGTTCAAATTTGACCCCTTAAAGGACATCATGGGGATTACCGTCTTCGGAGCTGGCAAAGGCAAGAAAAATACAGTGGTGTGTTTGTCCGGGAATTTTAATAAAGATCATTTACTCATTCTCCTGAACATGAACGTCGATCATCGCGAAATTCCCTATGGAAAGTACACGATTCATAATTGGCACCGCTCTCAATTCGGGACCTTTGCCAATGATCACCTGGTGGTGATAGCCAACAATGAGAGTGTTCTAAAAAATGTCCTGGATGTTATTGCCGGTAAAAAGAAAAATATCGGCGCTTCAAATTTGATGCCCCACTTGAGAGGAATCCCCAAAGACGCCTTTTTAAGAGCGGTGATCGATAATATCTCTTACCTGCTGGGAGCCGATGATGTATCGACAATCTTGAAAAAAACAGGAATGGCATTCTTCATTGCCATGGAACGTAATCAAAATCTCACCATGAAACTCAAATTAACCACCGATTCCCCGGAAACAGCCAAAAACATTCAACAAATTGTCACGGGATTCCTCGCCCTGGCAAAACTAAAGCAAAATCAGGGTGAAATAGACCCCAAATTAAAGTTGCTGGATGACTTAAAAGTAAGATTAGAAGGGAATATTGTGCAAATAGAATTGACTCATCCCTCAAAGGATTTAGTTAAAATGTTTTCTCACAGCAAAGGGCACTTTGATATTTTTGATTAATGGAAGATAAACTATTGGAGAATAGACAGTTAACCGATGAAGAGCTGGCCGTGGAAGCACAGGCCGGCTCTCGCCGGTCTTTTGAAGAATTGGTTCGCCGCTATAGTCAGCGGCTCTTCTACTTTCTGCGACCCAAAATGTTAACCCATCAAGATACCGAAGACATTATCCAGGAAACGTTTCTCAAAACATACCGCAATATCCGCCGCTTTAATTTTGAGTGTAAATTCTCTACCTGGATTTATACCACGGCCACCCGGCTGGTGATAAGTTTCTATCGCAAAAAGCGGCCCAATGAGTCCACTTTCGTATCTATTGATACATCACCGGATCCCCAGGAGCAAATGATAAAGGAGGAGGACGCTAAAAACCTGTGGAATATTGCTCAGGCGCTCCGGGAAAATCAATTCCAGGCACTCTGGCTGCGTTACATGGAGGATTTGCCTTTGAAAGAGATCGCTCAAGTCATGAAAAAAACGCAGATTTATGTTCGCGTGTTACTTCATCGTGCCCGTTTGAACCTGATGAAACAGCTCAATCCATCTGCTCTTCCCGGAAAACTTGAAAAGGCGGCCCCTGCTGAAACCAATCTATCGCTTTTATAATAAGGAGGACATGGGATGTTTTGTTTTTTATATAAATGGATGATATCCCGGGCCCAGGATTTGGGTAAAAAGCTATCCGGGCCTGTAAGCCGTCACATACGCCGGTGCAGGGCCTGCCGCGAATTTGCCCGGTTTTCCCAATCTCTTCCCGGCAGGTTTACCCGGGACGTACCCGGATTTCTACAGGAAAGCAACCAATTCCTTGAGGAAAAAATGATCGCCGCACTGGCTGCAAAACCGGTAACAGGATTGCCCCGAAAACGCCATTTGTTGCCCATCCCCGTGTTATCATTAGCAGCAGCGCTAGTCATACTGCTGGTGTCAGCCGGTATTATTTTTAAAATTATTCCCGCCGCTGCGCCCGAACCAATTGATAAAGTGGAAAAAACCATTGCTCATATTGCCGAATCTACCCTTGCCAAAATCCCGCTCAAGGATATTGTGGGGCGTATGGAATCCTCGGTTGAAGCGGAAATGCGCGGCCTGGAAAAATCCGTGAAATCAGCGGCTGAACATCTCGCTTCCTGCCTGGATTTCAAAATAGCACCCCGGGACAACGGGGCTCGGGGGAATAGTAAGAATCTATAAGCAGCCCTAAGCCGTACAACCAAATTTTTAATTTCATACTTTATGGGATATTAATATAGATGTATCCTATTTTTTCTAAGATATTTAGAAAAAAGTAAATCGCCCCCTTCTCTCCAATAACTATCACCAAAAAATCTGCCTGCCACTTTATCATTCTTTAATGGAATGGGAACATAACAATGCGGGGGAAGAACATTTTTGTACAGCAAGGGAACCTGTCTATGCAGAATAAGAACATAATTATACGGAGCAGGAACATATTTACGTGGGGCAAGAACATAATTACGTGGGGCAAGTACATATTAAGATATAAAAAGAACCTAATTAAACGACTTAAGAACATTTATTGATAGAATGGGAACATAATAAGGCAAATTAAGAACATATATTTGCATTTTGAGAACATAATTTGATGAAGGAAGAACAAAATGGGGCGAGGGGAGAACATTCTCTGTCGAGGGAAGAACAAAAATAATCGATTTGTTAAACTTTTGGCTCATTTTTCCGTATAAATAATATAAATAACTTTTAAAGGAGACATAACAATGGACAGTAAAGCATTAAAAAGAGAAATGAGTCTCAGGTTCAAGCAAATGCGGGAAGCGTTAGAGTATTCCCAGGAGAAGATGGCCGCGCATCTGGGTGTGGTGCGGCCCAGTTATACCAAATACGAAAGCGGTTTTGCCCTTCCCAGTCTTCCTACCCTGCGTGTGTTGGCAGCCAGTTTTGATGTTTCGTTGGATTGGTTGGTAGCGAATAAAGGGCCGATGTTTTTTAACGAGAAAGCCGTGCCGGAGAAAAAATCGGACCTGGAAAACGTAATGGATGATGTTAAAGAGTTATTGGAGTCTATGGAGCGTATTCCATTGCTGCGCTATGAGGTGTTAAGTTTTTTCCAGAAATTCAAACTGGAGTATAAGGAACTGGTGGAGTCTTCCGAAAAAGAGATCAAAACAGGAGAATAAGAGTGACAGCCCGGAAAAAATTAACGTTGTCGGGTTTCCTGGCAGGACTACGTCAAAGTTAAAAATGATGAATGATGAATGATGAAAAGTGATATCAATAGCGGAATACCAGGTTTTATGAAAGTCTACTTCATCATTCATCACTCATCATTCATAATTTAGATGCGTCAAAGGTTTTTGAAAACTTTGACGCATTCCCGGGCTTCCCGGTAGTATTTTTTTGCTTGTTGGGTTACTCTTAATATAAAATCGGTTTTACCTTTGGTATAAGCGACCCTATCTTCGGGGAACTCATTAACAAGGCGATATTTCAGTTCTTCATATTCCTTTGCCACGTCGGGAAACTCGATTAAGTAGTCTCTGAACAGCAGCCTGTCCCAGTGTTCAAAATTGTGTTCTACCATGTGAATATGGTGAGTACGCTTCCCGCCGGCATCCCGTTTAATGAACCAAGCGTAAAATGGGGGAATGTCATCCCCCCAGGAAGGCCTCCAGAAGTAGTCATAACCCTGAGCTTCCAGGACAGGGGCAATCCTTTTTTTCGTTTCTTCTAAAGAAGTGACTTCTACTAAAATGTCTATTATAGGTTTTGCCGCCAAATTGGGTACGGCTGTACTGCCGAAGTGCTCGATTCGTTTAATTAAATCTGTGGGAAGGCAGTTGAGAAGATGGTGTTTTTCTTGTATGAACATGTGAGGCCACTGAGGATTATAGGGCGTGATGTCCACATGCTCTTGCACCACCCTGTCGATTTTTTCTTTCAGTGTTTCCATGTGGTATTTTTTGCCTGGAACCTTTTTTTTAAAAGAATTTTAATGGAAATGGCAGAATATTGCAATAGTCGGGAGATTTTTTTTTATTTACAGCACCACGAAGACACCAAGAGCACGGAAAAGAAGAAAGAAGGCCATGAGGTCAGAGAGGCTTTGTTAAATTCTTCCTGGTATATAGTCACTCGAAGAGCCAATCCCCGATGTCAAACGGCAATCTTAACCGGATGTTATCCTTTTTATATCTATATTGTTCCCCTATGTTTGCCAGGAAGAGTTGATCAAAAAAAGAGACAGGCGCGAAACGAGAAAAACGAAAAACTATTCCGGGAACCTGAGTTTAAGAACAAAAGGTTCCCATTTTTAAAACCAGGTGATAAGTGAAACGAATCAATCGGAGCGGTTATGGCACCACTTTTTTACCATGGCAAAAACCTTCTCTCTCCTGATGGGCTTGGCTATGTAATCATCCATACCAGCTTCAAGACACTTTTCCCGGTCACCTTTCATCGTCTGGGCGGTCATAGCAACAATGGGGACATCGCTAAAACCCTTTTCCCGTATGATACGGGTGGCATCCAAACCGTTCATTTGCGGCATCTGGATATCCATAAGAATCAAATCAAATTTCTCCGGTTCCGCTGTGAAGATTTCTACCGCCTCTTTCCCATTAGCTGCTACCTTCAATTGATATCCGGCTTTTGTTAACATAAACCGTGCCAACTTCTGGTTGATAGGGTTGTCTTCAGCCAGGAGGATATGAGTGGAATGTTTGGCCTCTTCGGCAATAGAATGCTGGGTAACAATTCCCTCTTTTTTATTTTCATTTTTCAGGTCAGCGCTTCTGTCTCGTTCCCCGGCCTTTGCCAAAAGGAGTTCGATTATATGTATCAGTTTTCTTCTGCGAATGGGTTTGGGAAGGAATCCGTCAAACCCCGATTCTATATATTTCAAGGAGCGATGCATGGTTGAGGAAGAGAAGGCCAGGAGTGGCAGGTTTGATAGGGGAGGATCAAGCTTGCGAATTTGCTTTGCCAGCTCATATCCACTAATATCCGGCATCATGATGTCAATGACACAAATGTCAACCGGATCACCCTGGACAAAACTATCCTGGATAACCGGTACCACATCATGGGGGTCTGTCAGTGGAACTACCCGCATGTTCGCACGCTTCAAGAATTGGGTCATAATTTCCAGGTTGCTGCGATTATCATCAATTACCAGGACCTTTTTTCCAGCTGCATGCTCCTTTNNACTCTTTACCCGGATATCACCTCCCATAAGCACTGCAATCTGTTTGCATATGGACAATCCCAGGCCGCTGCCGCCATACTCCCGTGTAGTAGAACCATCTCCCTGCTGGAACGCATCAAAAATAGACGCCTGCTTTTCCTCAGGAATGCCGATTCCTGTATCCCGAACGCTGAAGTGAAATTTGATTCTCTCTTCTTCCTCTTTCTCTACTTCAAGAGACAGTTCGATCTCGCCCTTCCTGGTAAATTTGACGGCATTGCCTATCAGGTTGATCAGTACCTGGCGAAACCGTCCGGCATCGCCTTTAACAAATGCCGGCACATTATCACCGATTCGACACATCAACTCCACAGGTCGATTGCCAATCCAGGGCAAAACAATTTCACAAACATCAAACACAGTCAGCTCCGGATCAAAATCAATTAAATCAAGCGATAATTCACCAGCCTCAATTTTAGAAAAATCAAGAATATCGTTTAGCAGGGTAATTAATGCTGAACCGCTGCGGCTGATAGTTCTCACATAATCCAACTGCTCTTCGCTCATATCAGTATCCATCAGCATATCCGTAAAACCAATAATGCCGTTCATGGGAGTGCGAATTTCGTGACTCATCCGCGCCAGGAACTCACTCTTGGCCTGGTTGGCAGCATTGGCTGCCTCCCGCTCCTTCTTAGCAATTTCAATGGCTTTTTCAAGCTCTCGAGACTTCTTTATAATCTCTTCGTTTTGCTGCTTAATTTGCATCTCGGACTGCTTGATCTGGGTGATGTCGGAACTAACGGCCACCAGGTGTATCAATTGTCCTTCCGTATCAAAAATCGGAGTTAGAGTAGCTTGATACCAAAGTCTCTCCCCGGATTCCTTTACATCTGACATCTCATAAGTAACCGATTTTTTATCATTTATACATTTATGAACGATCTCTTCTATATCGGGTCTTAAACTGGCCTCAAAAATATTTCTGCCGCGCCTTTCCATAAATTCTTCCTTTGACATACCGGTCATGCGAACAAACATTTCATTCACCCATTCAATATTCCCGTCGGCATCCATAATAATCACCGAATTTTCTGTCTCCCTGGCGACGATGGAAAGTTTTTCCAATTCTTTATTGGCTCCGGCAAGTTCCCGGATGGAATCTTCAAGCTGGATGTTAGACTCCTCCAATTGACGGGTTCGTTTCACCACAAGCTGCTCCAACTCCACCTTGCGATCGGTTAATTGTTTTAACCGCAAGCGGTAAATACCAAAGGCCAAAAACACAACACAAAATGCACACAGCGCATAGAACCACGATGTCTGGGAAAAATAAGGCTTCAAGCGAAAATCAAACGACGCACCTTCACTATTCCATATATTGCTGTTGTTACAGGCAATAACTCTAAATCGATAGTCCCCATAGGGAATATTTGTATAATAGGCTGTCCGACGCGACCCAACCTCTCGCCATTCGTTATCATATCCCTCCAACATGTACTTGAATTTAATCTTTTCCGGGGCATAAAAGCTGAGGGCCGTGTAATAGAACTCAAAATCTTTCACACCCGGTGAAAACACAGCCTGTTGATTTTGAAAAAGATCAATAGGTCTATTGTCAACGATCAATTGTTCAATTCGTACAATGGGAGGTACTTCATTAAATATTATCCGTTTAGGATCTAGTTTTACCACCCCCTCGGCAGTTGCGAACCAGAGTTTTCCATCTGCGGTTTTGCCGCCGGCAGGCTGGGTCAAGCGGCCGGAACATTGATTGATACGCATGCCATCGGACTCATTATAGGATTTATAGGTAATACGGTGCAGTTTTCCTTCAGCAAGATCATTGAGCTCATTTTTACTGATACAAACAATCCCTCGCTTATGCCCCAGCCAGAAGTTTCCGCTGTTATCCTCAAGTATCTGGAATACCCCCCCGTTGTATAACCCCTCTTCCTGGGTAAACCGGGTAAAGGTTCCATCTTTGAAGCGAACCAGTCCGTTCTCAACCGTTCCGATCCACAGCACACCGTCCACGTCCGTATCCTCATATATCACGGCAATATTATTCCCCGGCAAACCGTTTTCCGTTGTATAAATATCAAAGGTTTCATTCTTAAAACGATTCAGACCTTTCTCCGTACCAATCCATACACACCCGTATCCATCCTTGTAAATGGACTTCACAAAATTATTGGATAATCCGTCGGCAGTGGTATAAGTGTTGAATTTACCGCCAGCAAAGTAACTAAAGCCGCCATCATACGTACCAACCCACAGTACTCCCTCCCTATCCACATAAATACATCTCACGGTATCGCTTCCCAGTCCCTCTTTCCTGGTATAGGTTAAAACTTTATAAACCACCCCATCCTTTACCTTTAACTGTTTTAACCCTATGCTTTCCGTACCCACCCAGATATTGCCTTTGTTGTCTCCGCCAAGAGACATGATGCCGTAAGTAAACGACTCATCCCCGGTCATGAATTGGCTAAATTTCCCGTCTTTATATTGAAATAAACCGTTGCGCATACCGATCCAGAGAGTGTTGTGCCGGTCTCTATAAATGGACCAGGCAACACCATCGGACAACCCGTCTTTGCCGGTAAAACTCCTGAAGGTCCCATCTTTCAAACGATAGAGCCCCCTGGTTTCCGTCCCCACCCAGAGGTTTTTTTCACTATCTTCGCAAATCGAATTAACCAGGTTACTGCGAAAGTTATCTTCCATTAAAGTGGTGGAGAATGTTCCATCTTTCATACGGGTCAAGCCTTTGCGGGTACCAATCCAGAGGATACCACTGCTGTCCTCGTAAATGGTTCGCACAAAATCATTGGGCAGTCCATCCTTCGTGGTATACACGATAAATCCATTGTCTTTTAATTGACACAAACCACCGCCGTAGGTGGCAATCCAGAGTCTCCCTTTGCTGTCTTCAAACACTTTCCTCACATAATTGTGGGGCAAACCTTGTTTCTCCGTGTAGGTAATGAACCTGTCTTCCTTGAAGTCGAACCGGTTCAAACCTTTTACTGTCCCAATCCACAACCGTCCGCTTCGATCCTCACAGATAGACCTGACAAAATCACCGGTCAACCCATCTTTTGTGGAATATTGGGTAAGCTTACCTTTACCCTCTTTAAAATAATAAACACCGGCACCGCTTGTTCCAATCCAAAAATCTCCCCTGGTATCCTCATAGATTTGCCAGACATAGTCATTAAGGCCTTGATCTTTAAAACGAGGAGTTATTTTCTCATTTTCCAGTATTGCTACCCCACTGCTTGTTCCGATCCAGAGTTGCCGGCTTTTATCCTCGTAGATTGCCGTCACATGATTGGCTGGCAGTCCCTCGCTGCTTTTCCTGTTAAAAATCGTAAAATCCTTACCATCAAAGCGCGCCAACCCATAAGTAGTGGCAAGCCAGAGATAGCCATCAGACGACTGCATCACTTGATTCACCATATTATCCGGAAGATCATTTCTCGTTTGCCAATTATGTTGAATGTAATCGTCCAGTTCTCTCTCCGGATCAAGGGCTAAAAGACGCGGCGTAGGTAGATGATGGATTAAACCGATGCCAGGACATGCCAGCAAAACAATAACCCATATCCTTATCAGTGACTGATATGGCCGACGAAGACTGGTCTTTTCAAAACTCTGTTTCATTTTCAACGTTTTCCTAACAAGTATACCAAAAAAAAAAAAATTTTCAATATTAAATATTAATGATATTATTTTTACCAGTCCCGGACGTAATTGAGGGGGAAAAGGTTTTTAAAAAAATTTTTTTACATATTACATATTACCTGCTGCCGTTTGATGGTATAATTTTATCTGGTTCTATATCGAGGTAAAATGATGCTGGAACTAAAACAGGATGAAAGCAAACTGGAGGGTACGCAAGGTAAAATATTGGAATCCCAACCCTTGTCGGCGGATTCACCTTACCGGGATCAAGTAAACATTTTTCAAATCAAATACCTCAGCGACGGTTTGAAAATCAAGGGCTATTTGCTGCTGCCTGCTGATATTCCCGAAGGTAAACCTAAACAGTTACCGGCAATTATCTATAACAGACCGGGTATCGGTGATTCCCACAAGATCAATAAGGAAACGTTGGCGTACCTTTCTATTTTACCGGCCCATAACTACGTAGTGGCAGCTACCCAGTACAGGGGTAATGATGGCTCCGACGGGACAGAGAGTTACCTGGATAAAGATATAAACGATGTACTCCATATCCTGACACTGGTCAGGAGTTTGGCCTATGTGGATTCGGACCGGACCGGTATGCTGGGTTTCTCTCGGGGGGCTGCGGTGACGTACCAGTTACTAAAGCAGCAAGTGGATATCAAAGCTGCCTGTGTAATGGGCTGTGCCACGGATTTCCTGGATGCTTATTACCAATTGCCTCATTACCGACCGTTCCTGGAAGCTGTGTTCCATGGGACACCGGAGACTGCCAGAGAAGAATACACCAAACGTTCGCCCCTGTACTGGCCGGAAAAAATCAACGTCCCGCTGTTGATTATCCAGGGAACCGACGATCATCATGTGCCCATTCACCAGGTTCATCAACTGGCGGATAAACTAAAGGTGTTAAATAAGGTCCACGATCTGGTGATATACCCGGAGGGCGACCATACCCTGGATAAAGTCAGGGAAGATAAGGACAACCGCATCCTGGAATGGTTTAAAAAATATCTCTGAGTTTCCTGGAGTTATACTATCTATTTCCTGTTTTTAACATATTTTTCCAACCAGTTATAGGTTTCCCACAACATGTGCATGATGGATTCCCGTGCCCTGTAGCCGTGACTTTCAAAGGGCAGCATCACGAGGCGGGCAGTGGCGCCGTGACCTTTTAAGGCATGGTAGAACCGTTTACTCTGGATGGGAAATGTACCGCTGTTGTTGTCCATTTCACCGTGTATCAACAAGATAGGGTCCTTAACCTTGTGGGCATGCATGAAGGGAGACATTTTGATGTAGGTGTCAATTGCTTCCCAGAGGGTTCGTTCTTCTGCCTGGAAGCCAAATGGGGTTAAGGACCGGTTATAGGCACCGCTGCGGGCAATGCCCGCGGCAAATAGCCGGGAATGGGCCAAAAGATTAGCGGTCATAAAGGCACCGTAAGAATGACCGCCGATGGCCACCCGTTTTCTATCTCCAATTCCCATTTCCTCCAGTTTGTCGATGGCGGCTTTGGCATTGGCCACCAACTGTTCCACATAGGTATCGTTGGGTTCTACATCCCCTTCTCCCACCACCGGCATACTGATATCATCGAAAACCGCATAACCTTGTGTGAGCCAGAGAATCGGCGACCCATAGTAGAGGTAGATAAACCGGTAAGGGGAATCCGTTACCTGCCCGGCAGCATACTTGCTCTTGTATTCCCGGGGATACGCCCACACCAAAACCGGCAGCAGCCCGTCCACTTTTTTATAACCGGGGGGTAAATACAGGTCACCGGTCAATTCAATACCATCTGCTCTTTTGTACTTGATGAACTGCTTCTCAACATCCTTTAACTGGGGATAGGGATGGGGAAAATGGGTCACTTGTTTTAATTTCCCGGTCTTGAGGTTGCGGATATAACAATTGGGCTGTATCTTTTTTCCTTCCCTGCTGGTTAAAACCTTGTGTTTATCGATATCGATAACAGAAATCACTGATTCGTAATAGGGAGCCTGTGAGCGCCACAGGCGGAAGGATTTTTTGGTTTTTAAATCGAACCGGTCAATAAACGGCCGGTTTCCTTCGGGAGAAGCGCCTGAGCCCTTTAAATAAAGATATCGCTGTTTCTTATCGGTTAACAATACATACTTGCCGAACCGGTTGGGTTTTACAACAAAATCTCCCGGATCCGTGTACCGGTCTTCAAAGGACCGGTCAAATATAACTGTGGTAGGCCTGTCCGGGAAATCGGGCTGGAATAACACGGTTCGTTCCTTCCGGATTTTCCACCAGTATTGGTTGATCATAGCAATGTTTCCGGTTCCCCATCTGATTCCCCCAAACCTGTATTTTAAAGAAGGGCCTTCCTTGGGTTTGCCGGTAAAGGGTGCTTCCAGGAAATAGAGTTTGTCCCTGGTTTCGGCTTTTTTGGCAGGGTCACCCTCGTCCTGGGCTTCGGTCCAGTAGAGAACCGCGGCAGCGTCGCCGCGCCAGGTAAAGGAACGGGGCCCTTTCCTGGTTGCATTGAAACCCTTGGGAATGTCTTCCGACAACGGGATGTCTGCAATCTTTTTCACTACGTTGCCCTCGTTGTCCCATATCTCAACCACATGCGGGAACCGGTAATAAGGCACCAGGTATGAAAAGGGCGGCTTGATCATTTGCACCAGGATATAGCTGCCGTTGGGAGATGGGCTGAAACTCTGTATGATCCCCGGTCTACCAATGGGTTTTGCTTTTCCTTCCAGGTCTGTTACCATCAGTTGGGCGGTGGCGTAAAAGGTGAACAGGGCTTCATCGTGTTTGTCCTTTAAAAGGTCTTGATACGTCCGCACAGGCGCTTTTTTTACCTTTCCTTCATTGCTCTGAACGATAGGTCCCTTGGGAACAGGGTCTTTTGTTGGCGAGTCACCTCGATCCTTCAGCACAGACTTGAATAAAATATGTTTGCTGTCGGAGACCCACATGTACGGACGACCGTACATGATCCCGTTTAAAACAGGTCCCGTTAATTTTACCGCCCTTCCGTCTTTTACATAAGCGAGCCACAACTCAATGCCCCCTGACCGGGTTAAGGTGAACGCCATTTTTTGCCCATCCGGGGACCAATTCATATTGGAAATTTGGGGGTCCTCAGGTAAGCCGGTGATAGGAACGTCTTTCATCTTTTTAAGGTCTTTAAATTTTATCTTGTTAAAGTGATATGTCCGGCTGGGACCGTTTGTCCTGGGGTTTAACCGGAAACCGGCCAATTTCAATTCCGGCTGCGATACCTCTTTAATGGACTCCAGCCCGGGCCGTTCAATGATCATTAAGGTCTTGATGTCTGGGCTAACACCTACAAACGGGTTTCCCGGGGTATCCACCAACCGGACGATCTCTTTTGGCGGCATCTGGTAGGTTAATTCCTCCTGGGCCGTTCCCATCAGGGCGAAAACCAAAAAAGTAAAACAAACCAAAAGCGTCTTAAAAACAGCGTAATTTGAACCTGATTTTTGTTTCATCACTTCCTCCTTTTTTTATTTTTCATCAAAACTTCCGTTTCCTTTTAAAATAAAATTTTAAAAGAAACAGCTTCAGATTTCAATAGAAACACGCTGTTTTTTATTTTTTTGTGGTACTTTCTTTTCAGTTCTTGCTCTCTATTATGTTCGTTCCAGGAATGTGTTTCTTCTTTTTCGTAAAACTCCTGCAATAAGACCCAATACAGCCAGGATCACCACTAAAATCGCGATTCCCACCATCCACCAATTCACCAGGCGGGACTTTACCCACATCTCATGATCCCTTAAAAGAAACTCCAACGCGTCAAATTTCCATTTGACTTTATTGCCGGTAATAATTTCGGAATTGGTGTCCGTAATCAAACCCGGCATGATAACAATATTGGTATATTCATCAAAAATCAATCCATTAAAACTCTGCAATTTCTCCTCGAACCGGTCAAATTCCTGCTTATTGAACTCCTGGAGCTTTATTACGTCAGGGTTCTGTAAAATCTTCCCGAATTCTTTGAGTATCCGAGGGACAACAGGAGACCTGTCAAATAAACCGGAATCATCATCGCTGATCACCGCAAATAGTTCCTCTTTATGAGACGCGATAAATCCTGGTGTTAAATGAGGGTCTTTGAATCGCTCTGCCGCCTCCACCATGCATCGATAAATCTCTTCAAAAAGAGACCGGGCCATCCATGTATCGAACCTGTCTTCCAGTTTTTCTAAGATCTCTCCCAGGTTAATTTCTTCGGATTTTTTTTTATTTTCTATATGCAATTTCAGGATTTTCAATTCATCGGGTGTAAAGTACTCAGACAAAGGAACACCTTTAAAAGGAAAGAATTCCCGGTAGATTTCCCGGTAATGGAATGTAATGAAAAAACCATCGAAGTGCTTTTCCAGTTTGACCCGGATATCTATTTTCGCGGAATCGCCTTCCTTATCCGGAAGAGAAAACTCCTGGTTCAAATCCGAAACGTCTGAAAAAACCTTTTCAGCAGTGTACCTGTATTCTTTCGCAGAAATGGTTTTCTTCCGGCCTGTTTTTTCCCATTTTCCTTTAACGGTCCAGGAGGGATCCCTGGGAACGGGAAAGGCATCGTTAAAAATTTCGTCGGTATTACTTTTTACCACCACCGTACGCTTGCAGGAACCATCGGGAAAAACTTCCGTGGTTGTGGTGGTATCCTCACATCCCACCGTCAATAAAACCATTACGGTTAGAATGACTATCATGGTTATTGTTTTTTTAATTTTAGCCATATTATCCTCCTATCCTTTAATTTTTTTATATGTTATTGATGAATTGTAAAATCTGCTTTTTGTTTTTTAAGATTTCTTTCAGTTCTGATTTTTTAATGCCGTCGGCAAAATCCAATTTTTCGAAAAGGGGAAAATCCTTTTCCAGTTGATACAGTCCTCTTTTTTCGCCCCGGTGCCATTTTTCATAGACTCTCAGCAGGACATCCAGTGTTTTTCTATCGATAACCACCCAATCATCCGGCCAATTGTCCGAGACACGGGCTGCATCTTCCAGGGCCCTTAACATTGCTTTTTTAGGCCGGGGGTGCCACTCCCTTTCCGCCCGGGCCGCCTGCAGGGCCATTTTTTGTTCCAGGCTGGAAACCCGATGCAAGATCATGGTGCTTTGAAGTATAAATATCCCCAACACTACCAGGACAATGCCCACCATGGCAAAACGTACTTTGGGAAAATAGAACCAATCCAACCATCTATATTTATATTTAACACCTTTAATACCCAAACCCTCTAGTTGTTCATATTGAAGAGTTTGCATAATTCTCTCCGTCAATTCTTGTGGATTTGGTGGTAAAGGCGTGGTACTTCTGGCCTTTGCCATCAACCGTTCCGTTTTTTCAATTTGGAGTTTTTCTCTGGCGCATTCTTCACAGCGATCGAGGTGACGTTCCAATTTCTTTATCTCCCGGCGGGAAAGCTCACCGGAACGATACAAATAAAGTAGTTTTTGATAGGTTTTATGTTTATCTTTAACTATCATTTTTTCTTCTCCCGTTTTTTTCCAGTTGTTCCAGCCGCAGCCGGATATTCTTACGGGCATAGCTTAAGTTGCTCTTGACAGAACTTTTTGACATGCCCAGGATTTGCGACACCTCCTCCACACCCACGTCCTGTAAATCCCTGAGCACAAATACGACTCTCTGCTGAGGAGGCAATTCTCCGGCAAGAGCAGTAATAACAGCCGCCAATTCCTCTTTAATGTTCTTATCTTCCAGGTCACTGTCATCTGTTATGTTTATGTGGCCCAGGAGGTTTCTTGAAAAATCCGGCAGCAAGAACTTGTTTCTCCTGCTTTGTACTTTAAGGCGATCGCGGCACAGGTTAATCACAATGCGGTACATCCAGGTGGTGAATTTGCAGCGATGGTCAAAGGTATGCAAATGTTTCCAGATGCGAATAAAAGACTCCTGGACCACATCCAGGGCATCTTCTTCATTGCCAAGGAACCGGAAAGCCAGGGAAAATGCATATCCCCGGTATGTTTCAACCAGTTTTTGGAATGCCGCTGTATCCCCTTGTTGACTGGCAAGTAAGATGTGTTTATCCGTATTCAAATTCGTTTTCATCGGCTTCATATTATGATACGACACAACCGCCCAATAGTTAAATATAAAATTGTAGTAATTTTGTCAAGAAAAGTGAATTGAGGGTTCAGGGGAAAGTCAAAAAGGTCATAAATCCGAAATTCGAATATCGAAATTCGAAACAAATTCAAATGACCAAAACTCAAATGACCAAAACGAAAGGGACTCGAGGATATTGTATCATGCTATTTTTGTTTTGAATTTTGAACATTTGGATTTTGGATTTGTTTCGGATTTCGTGCTTCGTGCTTCGAATTTTAGGCGTCTTCGACGTCATCCTTATTTGGATTCTAAGGAATAAATCCATTCCAGAAATCATCCATGTTATAATAATTCGCCGACCTTTCCCGGTCTATACTCTCTATCCTTTTTATTATCACTCGTTCATATGTTTCCGAGTTCACAGCCACTGTAAAACCTTCGCTTATATTTCCCGGGAACAATCTTCTTAACTTCACGGCATTATCAGTGGCATTTTTAATCGCCAGGATAAAGACCTCTTCCTTTGTCGCTGCCGCATCCCGGGTTTCCAGCTTGCTCAATAATTCCTTTAATCTCAATCCTATCCCTTCAAACTTATAGTCAAGGTAACCAGGGCTAATCTTTTCTTTCGTGGAAACCAAAACGCCCAGCCTGGCAATCTCTTTTATATAAGCTTCAATGATACTTATGTAAGGAGGCACGAATACCGGTAAAAAAAGTTCTTCGGGCCTGCTTTTTCGAACCTGACCCCTCATTTTAAAACCCCCGGCAAATTCCAAAGGAAGCGAGGAAAAACCCGGCAAATCATCTCCCATTCTCATGCGTAAATTGAAGAAATTGCCGATTAAACCGATGATTATCGAATACCATCGTATATGTTTATTAGACAATTCACCCAACCGGTTTAATTCGTGGAAAACCGTTTGAATCACCCGGTATTCCCGGCCATCTTCTCCCACATATTTATATTTTTGAATATGATGATTCACCAGCTCTTCTATCTTTATTTCATATTGATATATTTCAAGATAATCCGAATGATCGCTCATCAAATGCCTCCGGCGGCCAGAAACCTTTTTGAAAAAAGGTTTCTGGACTTCCAAAAACTTTTCATACACGGTCAGCCTGTGTTACATAGCTTCAACCACCATACCCCATTTTATCATCATAATTTGCTTTTTAAGGCCGCTTTTACCCTTTCAGGGGTCATGGGCAGCTCGAAAAACCTCACACCGATGGCATCGTAAACCGCATTGGCAATCACACCTCCCATACTGGTGATGGCAGGTTCACCACATCCCTGGGGAGGTATCTCAGGATTATCGATCAAACGAACTTCAATTTCAGGTAACCAGGAAAAACGGGGCAATTCATAGGTATCAAAGTTCTTATTCAGGATATCGCCGCCTTCAAAGCGAACCTCTTCGGTTAAAACATACCCCAATCCCATGGCAATGCATCCTTCTATTTGTATTTGGGCTCCCACCGGGTTAATCAATTCACCCGTGTCCTGGACACAAACAACACGTTCCACCCGGATTTCGCCTTTTTTGGCATCCACCTTGACCTCGGCCATTGTGGCTAAATAGGTTCCACGATAATTGGTACAGGCTATTCCATAACCTTTTCCACCGGGCAATTTCGAGAAAGAACGGCCGAACATGTCAGCCGCATTTTTTAGAACTTTTTCCATTCTTTTATTCTTTAAATTTTTCAGGCGAAATGTCAGGGGGTCCATTCCTGCTTTTTCAGCCATCATATCGATGTGGGATTCAATAGCATACACATTGGTGTTGCTGCCAGGTCCCCGCCAGGCACCGGTACCAAAAGGATGGGTCCCGGAACCGCCTCTCCAGCCCCCGGTAGAAAGAACACGATAATGGGGGATATTGTAAAAGGGCTCGGAACTTCTTGAACCGGCATAATAAATATTGTAATCCCAGAACACGATTTCATTGCTGCTGTTGATACCCGATTTAATATCTATGATGGCAGCCGGCCGGAAGGTATCGTAAAAGAACTCTTCCTGCCGGCTCCAGGCCACTTGCACGGGTTTCCCGGTTAATTTGGCAAGCCGGGCCGCTTCAACCACCTGTTGATTCCTGGTTTTTCCCCCAAAACCTGCACCTACAAACGGAGTGATGACACGGACATTTTCGGAAGATAACCCCAGGGCTTCGGCAACTTCATCCCGGGCGCGGAAAGGCGTTTGTGTGGAAGCCCAGGCCGTGGCCTTGTTTCCTTCTATTTTTACCACCGCCGTATGGGGTTCCAGGGTAGCATGGGCAACATAATGATTGAAATATTTTGCTTCACAGGTTTTGGCTGCCTGCTTTTTTCCTTCTTCCAGGTTTCCTGCCTGGACAACGACTTCCCCGGGAGGGGCCGCATTCAACAAATGCTGAAATATGGTTTGATTATTCACTTTCTTTTCCGGGTGATCGAATTGAGCCTTTATCATACCCAGGGCTTTTTCCGCTTCATCCGGGTATTCATGGAGTACAGCTATCAATTCCCCATCCTCTATGATCTGAACTCCCTTTACTTTACGGGCAGCCGAAGTATCTGCACGCTTCAATTTGGCCCCGTGAGCCGCGGGTCTTAAAAGTCTCGCATAGAGCATGCCGGGTAGGCGAATGTCCCCGGCAAACTTTGCTTCCCCGGTAACTTTTTCCAATGCATCTTTACGATTTGTCGATTTCCCGGAAATAGTATGTTTCGAATAATGCTTTATCGGCGGTTTTTCCTTGAGATGTCTTTCGATTCGTTTTCCTTTGGTTAATTGGGCATAAGAGACTTTTTTCTCCGGGTCGTTCTTCTTGAAAACCGTGCCGTCT
>WVZO01000629.1 GCA_011772425.1 Candidatus Aminicenantota bacterium | reverse complement strand
CCTCTGTACACATGTTGGATGACTGCGAATGAAAGGCTTCCCGAATGTATCGAGGCGCCAATGAAGATCCCTTTAAAAAAGATGAATTCCCGTCAAAAGGAATGCCAATAATTGCCACCGTGCCCGGTCGAACCTTGTTTATTTCATTTGAAAAATTCAATTTATTCGCTTGCATTTGTATATTCTTATTAAAGATAGCTATTTTACCAGATAACGAATTTATTTTCAAAGGGAACGGCTTTGCCTCCGGCGGCCAAAAACCTTTTTGAAAAAAGGTTTCTGGACTTCCAAAAACTTTTCATATGCGGACAGTCATTGGAATTTGTTTCATATATCCAGCCCCATTGAAACCATTATAATAGATTCCCCTCGCAGAGGGGCTTGACAATTTGCTTAGTGTCTATTATTATAAAACCTTCCGCCGGAGGTGGATGATATGAGTGCTAAAGTGAAACAAAAACAAACAAAAGCAAAGCAAAAAGAAGAAAAGAAAAAAGAAAAAAAGAAAAAGGACGTAAGCACCTTTAGAGAATATGCTGAAATGATTATCGAAGTGCTGGTGATCGTCTTTTTTATCAATACGTTTCTCCTTCAAAGCCAGACCATACCCACGCCTTCTATGAAAGATTCCATGCTGATCGGTGATCACCTGTTGGTCAACAAAGTAGCATTTGCTCCTTACCTGGGCGCTTTGGATAAATTCCTGCTGCCCCGTGTAGAGATCGAGCGGGGGATGATCGTCACCTTTAAAGGCCCTGCTGAAATGGAAAAAGACTATGTAAAACGAGTGATTGGTTTACCCGGAGAGACCATACAAATCAGGAATAAACAGGTATTCATCAATGGGAAACCCCTGGATGAACCCTATCTCTATTTTGAAGGTGGATATAAACCGGACCCGGGAGATAATTTCCCCTTGAGAAGACCGCGAATTATCGATGCACTGGGAACAACCACACACCTGACTTTTTATATGAACAACGAAGACGGGCATATCGATCAAAAACAGACAAAAGAATTGTGTGAGCGCTTTAAGGACTGCGTGATCCGGGACGAAATTATGGGAGAACCCATGTTTAAAATACCCGAAGGCCACTATTTCTGCATGGGGGATAACCGCGATAACAGTTACGATTCCAGGTTCTGGGGACCGCTGCCGGAAGAATATATCATCGGTAGACCCTGGCGTGTGTACTGGTCCTATGAATCCACCACTGAAGAATATTTAACACCGGGACTCCTGCATAAAATCAAGGATATATTTAAAACCATCATTAATTTCATCCCTAAAACCAGGTGGGGAAGAATATTTAAAAAGTTTGAATAACCACGAACATATAATAGTATTTTATTTTCTTGGTGGAACTTCGTGTACCTTCGTGGCTAAAAATAAAAAGAAAAAACCCTTAGTGTACTTTCGCGGCTAAAATGAGAATCACTGGACAGTCAGAAGGCAGGTTGCAAAAAAAACCTTTTTTTGTTATAAATACCATATGCATAAAATTTCAAGAAGACAATTTATAAAACACTCAGTCAAGGGAACGGCGCTGCTGGTACCCGTAGCATCCAACATCTTACTCCAGGGATGCTCCAAAAAAAAAGAGTATGATCTGGTTATATCCGGCGGCGTCGTTTATGACGGTCTGGGGAATCCCGGGAAAGAAACGGATATCGCTGTTAACGGAGATAAGATTTTCTTACTCAAAAAAAACCTGGATAAAGGCAAGGCAAAGAAGGTTATAGAAGCGAAAGGATTGGCTGTTTCCCCGGGTTTTATAGATGCGCACAGCCATACGGCTTTGGAATTAATGGTTAACCCTAAAGCAGAAAGCCAGGTAAGACAGGGAGTTACAACTGAAATAAGTGGAAATTGCGGCTATTCTCCTTTTCCCTTTTCCGATCTGATTTTCGAAGAGGAGAAAGATGGCGCTGAAAAAGAGTACAACATTGATCTGGATTGGAAGGATATCACCGGTTTTTTCAATCGCCTCAAAGAAAAAGGTATGGCTCTTAATTACGGGACTTTACTGGGGCAAGGAACCTTAAGAGGCGCGGTTGTAGGATTGGATGACCGTCCGCCCACAGAGAGCCAGTTAACGGAGATGAAAAAGTTGGTGGAGGAGAACATAAAGTCCGGGGCACTGGGGATTTCAACAGGTCTCGAGTATGCACCGGGAAGCTTTGCCAAAACTCCTGAGCTTTTAGCGCTTTGCCAAACAGCAGCACTGAATAATGGTGTTTATTCCACTCATATGAGAAATGAAGGAGATTCTCTCCTGGAAGCAATCGAAGAGTCAATCGAAATTGCCAGGAAAACCAAAATCAGTTTACACATTTCCCATTTAAAAGTTGCATATCAAAGAAATTGGTCAAAAATAGATAATGCACTGGCAAAAATCGAGGCTGCGGCAAAACAAGGGATTAACATTTTAGCTGACAGGTACCCCTATATTGCCGGCTCCACGGGTCTAGGTTATTTTTTCCCTCTCTGGGCAAAACAGGGTACCACAAAAGATTTTATTGCCAGATTAAAAGACCCGAATTTAGATGCTAAATTTCGCAGTCATTTGCAAGCACGGGAAAACAAGCTTGGTTCCTGGGATAAAGTCCTGATAAGTTCGGTTCTTACTGATAAAAACAAAACCTTTGAAGGAAAAAATATTCTTGAGGCTGCTGGGGAAGCCCGGAAGGAACCATATGAATTTATACGGGATTTACTGGTTGAAGAAGAGAATCGCGTTTCCATGATATTGTTTTTTGCCAGCGAAGACAACCTGAAACGGATCCTGGCTCATCCCCATGTGGTTATCGGTGCCGATGGGGTGGCTGCAGCCCCATACGGTTTACTGGGAAAGGGTAAACCCCACCCGCGGTATTATGGCACATTCGTCCGCGTCCTGGGTAAGTATGCCCGTGAAGAAAAAATATTCTCCCTGGCCCGGGGGATACAAAAAATGACCTCCATGACAGCCCAAAAGTTCGGATTGGGCAAAAGGGGGCAGGTGAAAGAGGGTTATTTTGCCGACCTGGTGGTTTTTAATCCCGAAACCATCATCGATTGTGCCAAATGGAAAAATCCCCATCAATATCCGAAAGGAATAGACTATGTTATTGTTAATGGTCAGGTAGTGATCCGGGAAGGTGAGCATACCGGGAAACTTCCCGGAAGAATTCTTAAAGGGAATACATAACACAATCGGTTTGTAAAACTCATTCCTGGTTTATCAACGATAAGGATAAGGTAGAACTCATGCACAACTTTCAAGAAGTGAAAAAATTTTTTATCACCGCCAAAGAAGATACGCCGCTGAGACGATTACTGGAGGAGCATCTACCTGCCGGGTACAATGAAAATGTAGAAGCCGTCATCACCTCCGGCGGCGTATGGAAAGATAAAAAACGAATTTTTGAGCCGGACTTCACCATCCGGGCACAAGAAACCGTTAAAGTCCACATCAGTACGTTCCAGGGCAAAATCTATACCCTTAATGAAAAAGACATCGTGTTTGAAAACCAGGATTTAATGGTGGTGTATAAACCGCCTGATTTAAATGTTCATGGTGTTCCTTCTACTTTTTATTACAATCTCACCTATGCGGTTAACCGATACCTGGAGCAAAAGGACATCCCGTTTGTATCTACTCCTGTGACCCGTTTGGACCGTCCGGTTGAAGGGTTGGTGATATTTCCCAAAAATAAATCCAGTGAACGGAGGCTGTTCCGGTTGGTTAAAGTAAGAAGAATCAAAAAATGGTATATGGCCGCATTGGAACGTCAAAGAGACTGCGGCGGCGCCGATAATCCGGATTACCTGCGCATCCGGGATAGGGTCTCCAATAATGGGAACCGGACGTGTGTAGATGAAAATGGAAAAGACGCGGATTCTCTTTTTATCAAGTTCCAAACCCTGGAAGCGGCAGACATTTATTCGGTTTTTATTTTTACCGGCCGCCGGCACCAGATTCGGTTTCATGCGTCTCATTACATTACACCGATTATAGGTGATTGGTTTTATGGTTCTTCGCATCGGATGGGGTCGGATGAAGTGGCGCTGGTGTGCCGCGGTTACAATATTCCTTTCCAGGAAAAAAACCTTAGAATCCGGCTGCCGCAGCATTACCTGGACCGATTTTATGAAAAGATAAAGAAAGAAATTTAAATGATTTCGATGGGGTATGATGATTGAAACATCGTAATACAGACTGACCGTGTATAAAAAATTTTTGCGGGGTCCAGGGGCGGTTTTTTTAAAAAGAGCCCCTGGCCGCAGGAGGAAACGATGAGTAAAAAAGTATTGGTACCTATTGCTGATGGCAGTGAGGAACTGGAAGCGGTTGCCATCATCGATATATTAAGAAGAGCAGGAGCAGACGTGGTAGTGGCTTCTGTGGATCAGCTTCAAATTACTGCTTCCAGGGGAGTGAAAATAGTGGCAGACCTGCTTATAAGCCAGTGCATGAATGAGACCTATGATCTGATTGGGCTGCCCGGTGGGATGCCCGGGGCCGAGCATTTACGGGACTCCGTTGAACTGGTCCGCATGTTGAAACGGCAGAGGGAAGAGGGCCGGCTTTATGCAGCGATTTGTGCGTCACCGGCTGTGGTATTTCAACCTCATGGACTCTTGGAGCAGCGGCGTGCCACCTGTCATCCGGGCCGCATAGAAGCACTGGAAAATAAAGAGGCCGCTGATTCTCGCGTGGTAGTGGATGGCAATTGTATAACCAGCCGGGGGCCGGGTACGGCAATGGAATTTGCACTCAAATTGGTGGAGCTTCTTTTCGGCCCACAAAAAGAAAAAGAAGTCGCAGGACCATTAGTACTTTAGACCAGGGGGGCTCTTTTCGAGAAAACCGCCCCCCTGGACCCCCTGCAAAAGCTTCTGTTTAGAGGGGTTTATTGTTTTTTGATTTTTAGTTCATTGTAGTATTTTTTCTTAAGTAAACAGTATTGGCTTCGCCTCCCCACTCAGTAGGAGGGCGAAAAATAGCATTTTTGTCCGACAAAAAATTTTTTTTTGATAACCAAATTGAAATTTTTTCGTATATATAATATTATAGTCAGTAACCGCGGCTTTCTTGGTTTAGAAATGCCCGGCGTTGAGGAGATTAGGAATGTTGAGATTAAATGATCTGAAAAAGCATTATCAAATGGGAGAGACCATAGTCCGTGCCCTGGATGGAGTGGACCTCAGCATCCAAAAAAATGAGTTCGTTGCGGTTATGGGTGCTTCGGGTTCCGGGAAGTCCACCTTATTGAACATCCTGGGATGCCTGGATACTCCCACGGAAGGGTCCTATGTACTCAATGGGACAGAAGTCAGCCACCTGGATGATGATGAACTGTCTATCATCCGTAATGAACACCTGGGGTTTGTTTTCCAGAGTTTTAACCTGCTGCCCCGTTATAACGCATTGAAAAATGTTTCCCTTCCTTTGATGTATTCAGAAAGGTCTCCCAGTGAACACAAGGAACGGGCAGCCGAAATGCTGGAACTGGTGGGGTTGGGCAACCGGATGCATCATCGACCGTCTCAACTTTCAGGCGGGGAGCGGCAGCGGGTCGCAATTGCCCGTGCACTGGTCAACGAGCCGGATATCATCATGGCCGATGAACCCACTGGAAACCTGGACACCTCTACTTCTACGGAAATTTTGGCCCTTCTTCAACAATTGCACCACCGCGGCCAGACCATTATTATGGTGACCCATGAAAAAGACATTGCCACCTATGCCAACCGCGTCATTCTTTTAAAAGATGGGAGGATTATCGATGATTATACCAATACAAATAATTAAAATTCCTATTAAAACCAAACCAATTGCTGCTTTGTGCTTGTCTATATGGTTGCTCCTGGCTGCCGGTCCCATTTTTCTCACAGCCAACGGGAACGCGGGATTAAATGGGAATGAAAAAAAAGTAACCAAAGGGGATTTTTTGCAAACGGTTATTCTTACCGGCAGCCTGAAAGCCCTGAAAGCCGAAGAATTTATTGTACCCTATTCCAATACCTGGCAGCTCCAGCTCAAATGGATGGTTCGCGAAGGCGATTATGTAAAAGCCGGAGACCCGGTGGCGCGGTTCGATACGTCAACCCTGGTCTCTGATATTGAAAATTCGGAAATGAGCCTCCAGGTGAAAGAAGAAGAAAGGACCCAAAAATTGGCCGATTACAACCATCAGAAATTTGAACTGGAGGTCAAAGAAAAACAAGCAGAAGTTGACTATAAGAAAAAAGAAATCGATGCCTCAATTCCCAAAGGGATTACCACCAATTACGAATACGATCACAGCCAGTTGGAGTTGAAAAAAAGCGGGCATTCTTTAAAAAGTGCCCAAATGGAAAAAGAAGTCAGATTGGCAGAAATTAAATCCCAGATCAAGAAAATGGAAATTGAAATCGACGAAATCCGAACAAAACTGGAAAAACTCCAGGAAACCTTGAAAAAAATGACGTTGTATGCCGGGACATCCGGTACCCTGGTTTACGAAAAACATGAGTGGCAAGACAGAAAAATCCAGGTAGGAGATACGGTTTTCCCTACCATGATTTTGGCAACAATACCGGATAAAAATTCCCTGCAGGTGGAAGCCTGGGTCAATGAAACCGATATCCATAAATTGAACCCCCTTCAAAAAGTGAACCTCTTCCTGGATGCCTACCCGGGGAAACGATTCACCGGTATCGTCAAGGAAGTATTAAACAGCGCCGAAGAAAAAAAAGAGTGGGGAAGGTCGCATTATTTCAGGGTGGATATTCGCATGGATAAGCGCGACCTGGATATTATGAAGCCCGGCATGAGTGTCAGGTGCATTGTCCAGGTGGCCCAATACCCGGGGGTATTGTTGATTCCACTGGATACAGCTTATTTTGATACGGATAAACAGGTTTTTTGGGTAAAACCCAAAGGAAAACAACCCATAACGATCAACCCGCTGGGTTTTAATGAATCCTGGATAGCCCTGAGTGAGGATCAGCACCGGGAAATCACAGGGGGAACGTTACTGGAGCCGTTGGATTTAAAGGTCAAAGGAGGCAGTCGATGAAAATGAAACGAATGAAGATCACTGCCGCTGCCGCAGCGGTCGGGGTTATCCTGGTTTTGGTCCTGTTGATCGGCCTTTCCTGTTCGCGGTCCCAGAAATTTCGCCTGGTAAAAGCAATCAAAGGACCGTTTCATATTAAGGTCCATGCGCTGGGTCAATTGAAGTCTGCGGTGTCCATTCATGTCGGATGTCCTTCCATTCGGCGTCTGTGGAGCTATACTATTTCCTTTATGGCGCCGGAAGGAAAAGAGGTCAAAGCCGGGGATTTGATTCTTTCCTTTGATGCCAAAGAGTTAATGGAACGAATGCAGTTGAAGCAGTCGGAGTTGAATACGGCCCAAAAGGAACTGGAAAAAATTCGCCTGGTGGAACAGGAAAAAAAGGAAAGACTGGAATTGGAATTGGCAGAGGCCCGGGTAAAAACAAAGAAATCAAGACAAAAAACCAAACAGCCGGAAGAACTGGTATCCATGAATGAGTTGAAAAAATTGCGCCTGGACCTGGAGTTGGCGGAGATGCAAGAGAAGTTGGTCTCAGGCCGGGTGAAGAATCAAATCTCCGGGATGAAAACTCTTGTTCATACCCAGCAGGCCAAAGTGAAACGATTGGAGAAAGAGGTCCGGGAACTCCAGGCCTCCATCAACAAAATGAAGGTTAAAGCTCCTAAAGCAGGAATGGTGGTGTATGCTCTCAACTGGGAGGGAAATAAAAAGGTAGTGGGGGACCGGTGCTGGTGGGGAGAAAATATTATGGAACTGCCGGACTTAACCCGGATGCAAGTAAAGGCCGCAATCCCTGAACCGCAGGCAGGAAAAGTTAAAATTGGCCTGGAAGTGGAAATCCGGTTGGATTCCAACCCGGACCGGGTGTTCAAAGGCAAACTCAAGGAGCTGGGCCGGATTTTTCGCACCAAGTCCCATGACCAGCCCGCTGTGGTGTTTGATGCCATTATCGACATCCTGGACCCGGACCCTGGAAACATGCGGCCCGGTATGGCAGCTGGCGTTGATATTATTGTTTCTTCCAGAGAGAACGTTCTCCAGGTACCGGAAGCTGCTGTTATTTATCATGAGAAAGGTCTGTTTGTATGGAAAAAAGGGTTTGCCGGTAAAAAAATGATACCTGTGACCATTGGTGCCCGGTCAGGCGGCATGGTGGAAGTGCTGGAGGGGTTAAACGAAAATGACCGGTTGTTGGTCCGCACCGCCGGTGAGGGGGCAGGTACAGGCAGAGGTGCGAGTGTAAGTGGAGAAAACCGATGAAACGATTTAATTATGAACAAAACCAAAAAGGGCAGTGGTTAGCGTTGGTTATTATCCTGGTCACTATATACGGATGCGGTGGGGCCGGGAAATCATCGATGGCTTTTATGACCGTCCAAAAAGGAACGTTTGAGGTTGTCATCCCGGGGTTTGGTGAATTACAGGCGGTAAAGTCCACGCCGGTTGCCGTACCGACCCAGGTTCGGGGAAGTCAGACGATTGCCTGGTTGGCCCCGGAAAATACATTGGTCAAAAAAGGCGATACCGTGATCCGTTTTGATTCGGTCTGGTACCACGAGCGTATTCAGCGGGAAGAATACAACATTGCCAAAATGGACCTGGAAATCAAACAAAAAAAACGGGAACTGGAAAAAGAGAAAAGCGAACTTAAGGGGCAGTTGGGCATTACTGCTGTTGAAAAAGAGATGGCAGAACTTTATGCTGCCAGGGATGAAACCCTGTATTCCCGGAATAAGATCATCGAGGATGCCATTGACCTGGATTATCTAAAAGTAAAATCCCGGCATTATGAGCAGAAGAAAGCGAAACTGGAACAAAAAGCCCGTGCCGAGCTGCAGGTATTGGAACTAAAACGGCGTACCTCCCAGGTAAAAGTGGACCAGTATAAGGAAGCATTAGAATCTCTTGAAATCAAGGCGCCCCATGATGGGCTGTTTATTTATGAAAAGAACTGGAGAGGTGAAAAACCGCGGTTGGGCATGTCGGTGTGGAGGGGGATGAAACTGGGAAAGCTCCCGGATTTAAGCCGCATGGAAGCGAAAGTATTTGTGCTGGAATCCGAAGCCGCAGGATTAAAAGCCGACCTTCCCGCATCTGTTATACTGGACGCCGCCCCGGGCAAGACCTTTCACGGGAAGGTAACCACCATTGATTCCATTGCCAAACCCCTGGAAAAAAAGAGTCCGTTGAAATATTTTGAAATAAAAGTCAGCATCGATACCATTGACCTGGAATTGATGAAACCCGGGAACCAGGTAAAAGCGTTCATCTTTGTCCAGCGGGAACAGGATGTGATCTCTGTTCCGAATCAAGCGCTTGTTTTTGAAAAAGATCGGGCATTTGTCAACGTTAAGAATTCTTCCGGCGTTGAAGAACGAAAAGTGGAAATCGGTGCCCGCAGCCTGACACGGACGGTTATTACCAGAGGACTGGAAGAAGGGGAGACCATTCTTTTAGGGAGTCTACAGGACCGCGAGGCCGGTGGGTAGTAGGTAGGAGGAAGTAGGAAGTAGGAAGTAAGAAGTAGGAAGTAAGAAGTAAGGAGTAGAAACAATGAATTTGAAGCTGGAATTTATTGAATCGATTGAGTCTCTTTTGCATCATAAATTACGGACAGTGCTCACTTTATTGGGCATGATATTCGGTGTGGGTGCAGTGATTGCCATGTTGAGCATTGGTAAAGGAGCAGAGCAGGAGGCTTTACAATTAATTGATTCCATGGGGCTTCGCAATATTATTGTAAAAGCTAAAATCTTTGAGGAAAGCAAGCTGAAGGAAATCCGGGAAAGTTCCCTGGGGTTAACGTTGCAAGACCTGAATGCTGTCCGGGAAACGTTACCTTTTTTGAGTGCTTACAGTGCCAGCAAGCAGGTAAATGTGTATGCATTATTCAGTTTTGCTGGAACCAGTGATGCCAATGTATATGGGGTGACACCTACACACAAAGTTATGGCCAATTTAGGAATTAAAAAAGGACGCTTCCTGCTGCCCATAGATGATATCACTTATGCCCAGGTTTGTGTGATTGGCAGTCGTGTTGCGCAAGTGTTGTTTCCCGGGGAAGACCCCCTGGGCAAGCATATTAAAATTAACCATGCCTGGTTGACAGTAGTGGGGATTCTAAAAGATAAATCTCTTACCAGGGAGGAATTTCAGGGTATATCTTTAAAAGGAGAGCAGAACAATATTTATATTCCTCTTCAGACGGCGTTAAAAATGTTTCGGTTTAACCTGTTGGAATCGGAGATCGATGAGTTCCGGGTACGGTTGAAGAAGGGGATACCCGGCAGTACGGCGGCAGCCACGTTGGTGCATTTGTTGAAGCGGCGTCATAAAGAGACCGATGATTATGAGATGATTGTGCCTGAAGCGTTGTTGGAGCAGCACAGGAAGACCCAGAACATATTCACCATCGTGATGGCGTGTATTGCCGGTATTTCGTTGTTGGTCGGGGGGATAGGGATTATGAATATTATGTTGGCCACGGTATTGGAGCGCACACGTGAGATTGGGCTTCGTCGTGCTGTTGGAGCCAGACAAAAGGATATCAAGCGTCAATTTATACTGGAGACCTTTGGTGTTTCTGCAATGGGAGGGGTGTTGGGCATTCTTTTCGGTTTTGGTCTTTCTGTTATTATATCTGCTTTTACTGGTTGGGCAGTGGGTTGGTCGCTGAGTGCCGTCATGCTTTCTGTGGGGGTATGTGCTGTTATTGGGTTGGTATTTGGTATTTATCCTGCTGTCCAGGCTTCTCGTCTTGACCCTATAGAGGCCCTCCGTCACGACTAAACATTAACAATTGACTATTTACATATTGTACGGGCACGGCATGCCGTGCCCCTACCCTAATCACTTTACCACATGTACCCAGCCGTGTTTATCTTCGATTTCGCCGGTCTGGATACCGGTCAGTGTATCAAAAAGTTTTTGTGCCCAGGGGCCGGTCTGGTTGTTATTGATGATATATTCTTTTTCATTGTAATTGATTTTACCCACCGGACTAATAATGGCAGCGGTTCCAACGCCGAAAATTTCTGTAACTCGTCCGGATTCGATACCTTCGACAAGTTCATCGATGGAGACGAGTCGTTCCACTGGTTCGATTTCCAGGTCAGGTGCCAATTCCAGCAGGGATTTTCGTGTAATACCCGGCAGGATTGTGCCGGTTAATGGGGGGGTGACCAATTGATGGTCTATAATAAAAAAGATATTCATCGCGCCCACTTCTTCCACATACCGGCGTTCGCAGGCATCCAGCCAGAGCACCTGGTTGTATCCTTTTGCTATTGCGTCCCGTGTCGCTATATGGCTGGCGCCATAGTTGCCGCCGGCTTTGGCATCACCGGTCCCACCGCTTCCGGCACGGGAATACGTTTTACACACACAGAGACTGACGGGATCAAAGCCCGTACTGTAATACGGTCCCACCGGACACGTGATAACAAAAAAAAGATATTCTTTGGAGGCCTTTACGCCCAGCGCCGGTTCTGTGGCAATACCTGTGGGACGAATATATAACGATGCCCCTTTTTGAGTAGGAATCCAACGCTCTTCCAACTTCACCAATTCATCCACATAGTAAAGATAATCCTCTACCGGGATTTCAGGCATGGATAAACGCCGGGATGACGCATTAAACCGTTTGGCATTCTCTTGCGGACGGAAAAGTAAAATTTCATCTCGTTTTGATTTATAGGCCTTTTGCCCCTCAAATACCTCCTGACCATAATGAAAAACCGATGCCGCAGGGTCCAGCATAAGGGGCTGATACGGTTTGATCTCCGCTGAATGCCAGCCTTGTTCTTGATTGTAGCTCATGGTGAACATATAATCCGTAAAATTTACCCCAAATTTTAACTTCAATGCGTCGTCATATAAAGGCTTTAACTTCTCTGAAGGAAGTAACGTTCTCTTAATCTCCATATAATATCCTCCTTATCTATCTTTCTCTGATATTGTTTTAGTTTTTTTAGATAATATAATAGAACTTTTCAAACCTGATGTCAAATTTTTTATCGGGTTCTTTTTGTCCGGTTTGTTTATTTCATTTCGTAATAAATACCAAAAAAATACCCTCATCTATTGAAATTCCAAAATCTATAAGTTAAAATTTCTGAGGGAAAAAAACCATGAAAGGTGTTTCCGAATTTATTAAGGCACATGAGAACCGATTGACAGCCGCTTCGTTTGACGAAGATTTCCTGTCATTTCATTTGAAACAAATCCGGTTCCTTCAGCATGAGCGATTGGTTCATCTTATCGTCATGCTCTTTGTATTGTTTTCGGTTTTGCTTTTTTTTATTCTTTTCCTCCTCTTTCATGACCTTCTTATATTTGGGGTGTTTTTGTTGTGCCTTATTCTTTCCATCTTTTACGTATTTCATTATTTCAAACTGGAGAACACCGTGATCCGCTGGTATTATATTTATAACCGGTGGGCGGCACCTACACCCGAGAATGGATATAAAACACCTGCTAAATAATCTTTATCTTTATCTTATTTGATATGATCAGCGGGCCCTCTTGCAGGTAGAGGGGATAAACACCCGGTGGAAGTTTGGGAACCCGGAAAAGAATATCTTCGCAAACCCACTGGGTGACGATAGCCTCAACATTGCCCACCATCACTTTTCTTTCATCCTGGACATAACCCAGCAGGCAGCCCCCCAGAGAGATAACCTGTCCCGGTTTATAACCCTGGTCGGTCAGGGTTAGCTTTGTCTTCACCAGCCAATCGTACTGGTTGGAACATACTTTATTGGTGGCATTATCCCACAGGTAAACCTTATAATTGCGTCCCAGTTCAAAAGCCCCTTTAAGAAAGCAATCGATTTTGGTGGGTGACCATTTTATAATTTGCGGGGTATATGTTTGCGTGGAAGACTTCAATTGAATGCCCTGGAACCCCTGGTCTGCCCCGAAAAATTTTCCTTTGACATAAAAGATGAGCTGACAACCATCGTAAACGGGCACGATTTGTTTTATTACCGGTATACCTTCCAGGACGGGTTCTTTAAGGATTTTTTCGGTCTGCACCGTCTCCTGCGATTGGGCGTCTGCGGCATTCATCCCCATGATAAGAAGGACCGCACCTAAAGTAAACAGTAGAATTTTTTTTCTTTTCATTTTATGCCTCCAAAAGTCATATTATAACATATTATATAAAAATTTACTCCCGGTTATCTCCAGGGCGACGTCAAAGTCACCCTAAATTCGAAGCACGAAGCACGAAATCCGAAACAAATCCAAAATTCAAATTTTCAAAATCGACCAGGATTTAAAGGATTAAAGGATTAACATGATTTTATTAAAACTTTTAAATAATCCTGTCAATCCCATTAATCATGGTCGTTATTTGAATTCCTATCGGCCGCCCCCGCCGGGGGCTTTCGAATTTCGATATTCGGATTTCGTATTTAAGAACTTTGACGAGACCCTGTTGCCAGGGGTGGGATTGTAATTTTCTTTTAAATAAAGTATGATAATTACCTTAAGGAGTGGTTAAATGAATCCGTTTAAATATGGAACCGTTTATGGTTTATTGTCGGTGTCCAGCACGCAGCGGGCCATGAAGCGCCTGGTGGAGTTAGGAATCATTGAGAAAATGGAAGACCGGTATACGTTTAGTGATCCCTTTTTTCCTCTTTATTTGCGATTACGCACATTTGCGTAATGAGGGAGGCGAGCGAGGAAGCGAAGCCCGAAGCGAGTCGGGGAATATAAATCAAAGTCTACTTGTATTTATATTAAATATAAAGCAAAGTACGGTTGCTTTTTTATTTGGCCTGGAGACTTCGTATCCAATTACCAACCTGATAACGCTTTATGTATCAGCCTGGAGGGCAAATTGCCCTCAAGTAAGATCAATCTCGAAAATATAAAACCCTGGGAGTATTCACTATTTTTGTAGATGGCAGCCATCTGATCTTCCTGGCTTCGTGAATACAAAATAATGGCGGCAGAAAAAAAATCACCATTTTTTCATTTTTTTGTAAACCTTTTCCACGGTTTATACGTATACTAAAACATAAAAACCAGGTTAAAAAAGGAGAATAATATGAAAACAATTACAAATGCATTTGTGATTTTCT
>WVZO01000062.1:180-8740 GCA_011772425.1 Candidatus Aminicenantota bacterium | reverse complement strand
TTCGGCGACCAGGGGGCTCTTTTGAAAAACCGCCCCCTGGACCCCCACAAAACTTTTTATTAAAAAAAATTTGGTGCCAGGCCAATTTTTAATCCGGGGTTAACTTGCGAATTTCCTCAATAGGAACTATATAAACCCCCCGCCCATGCGTTCCGATGATCAATTCCTTTTCCCTGGGATGTATTTGCAAATCCATCACCGGGTTAGTAGGAAGATTGGCTTTTAACGAATGCCAGGTCTTGCCGCGGTCCAGGGAAACATAAATAGTAAGGTCTGTTCCCAGGTAAAGAATATTCTCTTTTTCCGGGTCCTCCCTGATGACGTGTACCGGCTCATCCGGTAAATTTCCCTTAATAGAGGTCCAGTTTTTCCCGTTATCCTCTGAAACAAATACATAGGTTTTATAATCACCTTCCCTGAAACCGTTTAATGTCACATAAACCCGTTTCTTTTTATACTTTGATGCCTTCATGCGGGTAACTTTTTTTACCGGTAGTCTGTTGGATATATCCTGCCATTGGCTGCCCCCTTGCAGGGAAACCCAGGCATTACCGCCGTTGGTGCCGGCATATAGAATTTGCGGTGTCAGCGGTGATTCATCCAGGGCGGTGATTGTAGAATAGCGGGGATTCTCTTTGATATACTTTTTTTTAGTGAGGTCCGGGGAAAGTTCAATCCAGTTATACCCCCTGTCCACTGATTTGAGTATTTTGTTGGCCCCCATGTAAAGGGTGTAGGGGTTGTGATAGGAGATTATAAAAGGGGCGAAAAAGTGAAACCTGTATTTATTATTTCTGTCCTTTGATTGAGGTCTGATGTTTTGGTGTATTCCGGCCTTCCTGTCGATGCGAAAAAGGTGGCCGTATTGGCACTTCGCATAAACCACCTCAGGATTGCCCGGCTCCGGCTGCACAAAGTTGCCGTCCCCGGAAATGATCATCTCCCAGGGATTGCTGCTTTCACCATATTTGAAGTTGCTGCGACCGACATTCACACCATTATCCTGTAAACCGGTATAAATATAATAGGGGTCCCTGTTGTCGTAACTGATGGTATAACATTGGGGGATAGGCAGGTTGTTGATCTTTTTCCAGGTGTTTCCTTCATCATAAGAAATATTCACACCCCCGTCGTTTCCCAGGATAATCCGTCCGGGGTTGTTGGGATCGATCCACATGGCATGATGATCGATGTGAACGATATCTTTCCCGGAAGGTGCTGTACTTTTATTTTTAAGCGCTTCTTGCATGGGAGTGACCTGGACGGTCTTGCCTCCATCCGTGGTTTTAAATACTCCCCTTTGTTGGTTATGGGTATACATGTGGCCCAGGGCTGCCACATAAACAATATTATTGTCTCTGGGGTTTACCAGGATTCTACCGATATGGTGAGTATCAACCAATCCCATATTTTTCCAGGTTTTGCCCCCATCTATGCTTTTAAAAACCCCTGTCCCGGGAGAAGCATTGCCGTAATTATTGCTTTCCCCCGTACCCACCCATATCAGTTTTTCATCGGTTTGTGATATGGCGAAATCGCCGATGGTGATGGAAGATTCTTTGTCGAAGATCGGTTCCCAGGTGGTGGCATTGTTACGGGTGATCCATAACCCCCCGGATGCTGCTGCCACCAGGAAGGTGTGGGGATTCTTTTCATAGGCCTCTATGTCGGAAATCCTCCCTCCCATAAAATAGGGGCCGATATTCCTCCATTGCAGATTCTTAAAGATGGAACTATCTCTCAGCTCAAAATGCTGCTTTAAAGATGCTTCCCGCTCCTGGACAGTGGTTGGGGCGAGTAAGTGTGCAGCTATAAAAATTGGCAATAATAAAACTGCGAAAAAAAGGTGCCGGGCAAGTAAATTTTCTTCCATTGAGAACCTCCATTTTATTTATACTCTGCAAAATGCGCTAAAAAAAACAACGTTTTTACGGTTGGTATCTTTCAAATACCATGAACAAATCCTATTGGGTTGCGGGCGCCGCCCGCTTTTTATAATAACTTATATTATACGTACCGGGTGGTCAAAAGGTTTACAACCAATCAACAAAACACTTGAAAAAAAAGTGGCCAGGCAAAAAATATTCTCTCAAAATCTTTAGTCTATATCATACCATAAAATTCGCTGTCTGTAAAAAAATGAGAAAAGGGGCTTCCTTTAGGGTCTGAAATTTGGATTTGGAATTTGCAGGATGCCTTTATCTTGTGCTAAGAGCTTTGATTTCTTCGTGGAGTTGGACAACGTTGCGGTAATTGGGAGCCAACTTGATAATTTCTTCAAGCTTTTGTATGGCCCCTTTGAAATCTTCTTTTAATTTTAGAGTGATCACCATTTCATATTTTACAGCCAGGTATTCTTCTTTTCGTCTATCCGGGGTGTCCAGGGCCTTATCAAACCAGGTAATGGCTTCGGTGAACATGCCTTTTTCCCGGAAACACATTCCCAACAAACCGGCGGAGTCAAAGAATTTCGACGGATGTTTGGCGGAGATCAGGAATTCATGAATGGCTTCTTCAAGGAGCCCCATTTCTTTGTAGGCAATGCCGAGGTTGTACCTGGTATCGTAATCTTCCTTTCCGATTTTTTCATCTACTCCTTTTTTGAACTCCTCGAATATTTCCATCATATTCTTTTCAATGGTGGAGGTGCGCTGTTTCTCCAATTCCTTTAGCCAGAAAACAATGGCTTCCAGTTCATCTTCGACATTTTTTTCAACCTCCATAAATGCTTCATCTATGAAAAGGTTTTCTCCGGTTAGTAACTCTTCATCACTGTCTTCGAAGGCTAAATCTGCACCGGATATTTCTTTAAAGGGTGAGTCCAAATCATCAGCGGACTGGACTTCGGATTCAGGTACCTCCTCCTCCTCCTTCATGATGCTGTCCAGGTCTATTTCATCAATGACAGAAGAGGTATAACCGTCAGCGGATTTTCCCCTGTCCTCAGGTGATACGGAAGGAGATTGGATCAGCATGTCTTTATCGATTTCCATTCCCTTGATGTGTGATGTATCTTCGGGTTCCTCTAACTCGACTTCAAGTTCAGGCGCCTGAGCATCAACGCTGCCGTCGGTTCTGACTTTTACACCCGCTTGTTGTTCTCCTGCGCTGGGGGGTTCAATTTCAAATATACCTTCTTCCTGGCTGAGTTCCAACGGTTCTTCATCCAGTTCGGGTCCCAGGAGTCCACTATCGCTGGCTGCGTATTCTTTTTCCGAGATTTTTAACATGGAAGAGTCTTCTGCTTTATCCCTGGCAGGTGGGATTTCTTGCTCCGGCAGATATGACGGGTGCGACATTGATGGTTCCAGTTCAAATACATCGTCAAATTCTCCGTCGCTCACACTCCCGGCGATTTGTCCGGGTTCAGGGTTTTCCAATTCCAGTTCACCAGGCGGATAAGAAGGGGCCTTGCTCTCCTCATCCGCCGAATCTCCCAGGTTAAACCCGGTGGAGTCTGCCAGTTTTAACCCGGAGGATGAGGGTGCTTCCGGTGCTTCCAGGCCAAATTCATCGATATCGATTTCGATGTTGGAATCGGCCCCCTGGTGAATCAATGGTTCTTTTTTGCCCAGGCGCTCGGTGTGTCCTTTTACGCCGGGCACTTTGGAGCGTTCGATTTGAAAACCGGCGCTGGTGCTTGCACTGCCGGATTCTCCTTTTTGCTGTGCCTCACTTTTTGCTCGTTCAAATTTTTCAATCTTAGCCAGCAGTTTCTTATTCCCGGGATACTTAACTTTTAGCTTTTCAAGTAACTTTTCGGCATCCCCAAAATACCCGTCATTAACATAAAAATCCACTTCTGACAGCACGGATGACAGGCTTTTCGTGGAGGTCTTGTGTGCGGGAGCGCCTGCGTCTACGTCTACCAATAAAGGTGAACTGCCCACGTCAATGGCATCCATACCGCCCACGCTTTGATCTTGTGACAGCACCAGGACATCACTTTCTTCCAATGCACCTTCTTCCATTTCGTTGTCGCTAATTTCCTGTTTCAGTGCTTCTTTATCGAAATCCAGTTCAATGTTGGTTTTTTCATCACCGGACAGTGACACCAATTTTTCATCTTCGGGTTTTAATATGGATAACTTCTCAAGTAGTTCGGCGTATTCATTGTCACGCTTCAGGTATCGGTACAATTCCAGTAGTCCTTTTCCTTCTTCCACCGCCATCTCCACGTTATCCATTTGCTCGTACACGTCAAATAGTCTTTCCCGAAGTTCGATATTCTTAGGGAACGTGGTTTTGGATTTTTTTAATATATCAACTGCTTTTTTGTAATCGCTGATTTTCAATGATTCATCAACGACTCTCAGGTTATAATTTACAAATTCTCTTTCCCGTTCATCTTCTTTTTCTGCTTCTTCTTCATCTACGGCTTCAGGTACGATTTGCTCCTCAGGGCCGGTAAGTTTAGCCAGTTGTTCTTCATAGCTAAAGGGAGTTTCCGATAATTGGATCAATTCTTCCAATATTTGTTTCAATTCCGCCTTCATACCTTTTTGTTCGTAAGTAGGAATCATGGATTCGTACAAAGCGATCAAATTATTGGTTTTTTTGCTGGCTTTGAATATGGAGGCCAGTTTGGTCAGGGCAGGGACATAGGTGTTGTTGGTGGCAATAATAAAGCGAAGCATGTTGGCGGCTTCTTCATACTTTTCAATCTGGATGTTTTTATCGATAAAAGGAAGAAACAAATTATAGGTTTTATCGTAGTCTTCTCGCTGCATGTACACTTTACCTAACCGCATAATGACTTCAGTTTCATGAGGATCAATCTCTGCGATCTTGGAGAATACGATCTCCGCCTCACTGATTAAGTTCTTTTTCAGGTACAATTCCCCCATTGCTTTTAACAGGTCGACATTCTTAAATACATCCAGGCCCAGGTCTTTTAAAAGCTCAATGGCTTTATCGTCTTCTCCTTGTTGGGTATATAGAAAGATTAATTTTTCAATGAGCTTTACATTTTGTATTTTTTTTAGTGTATTGAGGAGGAGTTCCTCGACTCTTCGGTAATCTTTTTTATTGATGAGAATATCTGCAGCAATAACATATTCGTTGACAGCACTTTCTTCCAGGCGTTCTTTCAGATAGTTATCGGCCAGGAGGAGTCTCATTTTGATATTGCCCCTGTCGAATTCCAGGATTTTTTTATACATATCCAGGGCTTTTTTCTGGTTGTTCTGGCGTTTGCATTCTTCGGCGATATCCAGGTAGATTTGTTTGGCTTCCATCACCAGGCCTTGTTTAGTATAGAGGTCTCCAAGTTTAAACAGCGCTGTTTCGTAGCCCGGATCGACACGGGTGATTCGCTTATACATGGCAATGGCTTTGGCAAAAAATCCCTCTTTCAGGTAATGGTCACCAATCCATTCAAATTGTTCCACTGCGCCCTGGATATTGTTTTGTCTCAACTCGAGATCACCGATAATCCGCCGCACTTCCAGGTCATCGGGTTTGATGTTCAGTATTTTTCTATATTCTTTTACTGCTGCTTCGGCTTTTCCCTGCCGGAATAACTTATTGGCGCGTTTTAGGAGTGCGATTCGTTTTTCTGCCATTTTGCCTTACCTTCATCTAATTTTTTATATGAAAACTTTTTCGATGAAATTCTGTTATTCCCTTTAAGGATATCGCATCCCTGTGTTTTTGCGTAAGGTATCCTTTATTGTCTTCAAAATGATACCCGGGAAAGAATGAAGAGAAAGATGCCAGCAATTCATCTCGAAATACTTTGGCAATGATAGAAGCGGCGGCTATGGATAGACTTTTACCATCACCTTTAACAATACCTTCACCTTCAATGCCGATAAAATCCGGTTTCATACCATCCATTAAAACATAATCCGGAGTAAACTGCAACCCCTGAACTGCCATTTTCATTGCTTTTTTAGTGGCCGCTAAAATATTAGAAGCGTCGATCTCATCGTTCCAGCACCAGCCAATAGAAAAAGCACAAGCATTCATATAGATATATTCGGCCAATTCTACCCGTTTTTTAGGGTTTAACTGTTTTGAATCGTTAATTTCGTTATTCAATTTTCCCGGGTCCAATATGACAGCCCCGGCCACTACAGGCCCAAATACGGCGCCCCTTCCTACCTCATCGATACCACATATATATTTGTAATTTCTGCTTAGTAACTTCCTCTCAAGTTCATAATCACACATTACCTGAGTTCTTTTAATCGTGCAGCTTTACCTTTTAAGTTCCGCAAATAATAAAGTTTGGATTGTCTCACTTTTTGGCGTTTTTTAATTTCAATCTTTTGGATCAGCCTGGAGTTCAGGGGAAAAATTCGTTCCACTGCAATGCCGAAGGATGTCTTTCTTACGGTGACGGTCTTTGCTATGCCTCTGTTCTTTAACGCAATGACCGTCCCTTCAAACACCTGTATACGTTCCTTACCGCCCTCGATGACTCGGTAAAATACCCGAACCACGTTACCGGGCTTTATTTCAGGAAGGTCCGTTCTTACCTCCGAATAAAAACTCAAATCACCGATCTCGCTGGTTCCTGTCACCGGTGATTCAGCTTCTTCGGTGTCTAGGACCTCTTTTGTCTCATCTTCTTGGGGACTCTCTTCTGTTTCCTGACCGTCGTTTTCATGAACAGCTGCCCCTTCTTTTTTTTTCTTTTCTTCTTCCATTCTTGGTCTCCTGCTTAGAAATCTTATGTAACTTGGTAATTGTACTACTTTTTGCACTATTTTGCAACTATAATCCGAAAATTTCAGCAATTCTATTTTTACCAATTGTCCGGGCGAACACAGAGGTTCGCCCCTACGTCGATGGACATTCTCGTGCATTCGTAGGGGTAAACCTTGTGTTTACCCTTACTTGAAACGGCAAAATTAAATTACTGTAAAAAAGGGGTTGACAAACAACAGTGCTTTAATTTATACTTTTACCGTCCGTGGAGGTAAAAATCTTTCCAACTGTGGTAAATTTGGAGAGGCAGGCAGATGCTGTTTAAGAGAGACATTTTCATCAGTTACGCTCATATTGACAATATGGCCTTAAAAGAAGGCGAAAAAGGATGGGTGGCAAATTTTCACCGGGCCCTGGAAGTCCGGTTGGCACAACTATTGGGAGAAAAACCCGAAATATGGCGGGATCAAAAATTACAGGGCAATGATTATTTTGGTGATGAGATCGTTGAACAATTCCCCAAAACAGCCGTCATGATTTCCATCTTATCGCCGCGGTATATTAAATCAGAGTGGTGTACAAAAGAAGTGAGGGAGTTCTATGAAGCAGCGTCAAAGGGGATGGGTATAAGAATCAATAACAAATCGAGAATTTTCAAAGTAATTAAAACCCATGTCCCTTATGATGCCCACCCGCCGGAGATAGCCGATACCCTTGGCTATGAATTTTATGTCTCTGATCACGATACCGGGAAGACAAAAGAACTTAACCAAAAATCCGGCGGGGAATTAGAACAAGTCTATTGGGCAAAATTGGATGACATCGCCCATGATATTTGCGATTTGCTGGAAAAATTAAAGCAATCCGGCGAAACCGGTGCCATCTTCCGCCAGGAGCAGGACCATTTGACTGTATACCTGGCGGAAACCAGCATCGAACTAAAAAAGCAGCGGGATATGATCAAACGGGAGCTGCTGGAATTCGGGTACAGGGTGTTGCCGGACCAACGCCTCTCCCCAGTGGAATCGGAATTTAAACCAACGGTGGAGCAGATGCTGGCTCAATGTGTATTATCCATTCACATGGTGGGGAGAAGTTACGGACCGGTGCCGGAAGGCTCCCCAAAATCCATTGTCCCCCTGCAAAATGAGCTGGCCGCCCAAACCAGCAAGAGCGGGAAACTGCAGCGGTTGATCTGGCTGCTGCCGGACAACTATAAGGACATCGAAGATAAACGCCAGGAGCAGTTTGTGCACCATTTGCGCACCGATCCCGCGACCCAGTACGGCGCGGATTTTTTTGAAACCGCCATAGAAGATTTTAAATTCGCCATTCATGATAAACTCAAAAGCCTGAAACCCTCCCCTACCTTTGTAAGCGCTGCAGATACGGCAGCCCTTGAAGCACCAATGACTGTATACCTGGCAGAAACCAACTATGAACTAAAAGATGAACGAGAGAGCATTAAACGGCTGTTAATAGAACAGGGCTGTAAAGTCATACCCCAGCAGCCCTTACCCCTGGTTTACCCGGAATTGAAGGAAGATGTTGACGACTTATTGGGGCAAAGCGATTTATCCATCCACCTGCTGGGTGAGGATTATGGGGTGGTGCCGGACAAAACCGCTAAATCCATTATATGCGTCCAGGAGGAACAGGCAGCGGAAAAAAGCCGCAAAGGGAAATTGCAGCGCCTGGTTTGGGTCTCGCCCAGGATCAATCAAGAGGATAAACGCCAGCAGGCATTTATCAACGGCGTCAAGGTAAATGCCCATTTGTTCCCCAATGACGATATTTTTGAAACATCCGTGGACCGGGTGACAGCCACCATCATGGAGAAGGTCAAGATTATCCAGGAAAAAAGACGTAAAAAAGCAGAGGAGGCAAAACCCGCAGCCCCGGAACC
>WVZO01000062.1:0-129 GCA_011772425.1 Candidatus Aminicenantota bacterium | reverse complement strand
GAAAATGAGTTTGATGTGATTTTACCTGCATTTGAGGGGGAAGAAGAGGCGCTAATGCAGGATCACCAGGAGAATCTCAAATCCTGTGATGCCGTGCTTATATATTATGGCGCGGGTAATGAATTGTGG
>WVZO01000107.1 GCA_011772425.1 Candidatus Aminicenantota bacterium | reverse complement strand
TTCTTTTCCCTCCTATCAGCTATGAGCCATGAGCTATGAGCTAAAATAAACTTTTCTGCTGTCAATTCAGGCCGGTTTAAATATCCCCTTGCCAGGCCCGGGCCACCGATAAATATTTCGCCTGCTGCTCCCAGGGGCACAAGGTTAAGAAATCGATCCAGGATAAATATTTTTGTATTGGCAATGGGTGAACCCATAACACCAGGGTTAGAGGCCCGGATCACAGCGCCGCCCGCCGCGGTTACCGAGGTTTCGGTTAAGCCGTACTCATTAAGCAACTTCACCTGCGGTACTTTCTCCCTGCTTCTTTTAACCAGGTTCACAGGGCTGGCTTCCCCGGCCAGCACCACGAACCTGAGACTTTGTAGGTCCTCCTGGTTCGCACTGTCCAGCAGCGCGCTGTACATTCCCGGTACCAGGCTCATGTTGGTGACCTGGTTCTCTTTTATCACTGAACTTATATAATTGAAATCCATTCGCTTCGCACCAGGAACCATAAACAAGGTGCCGCCGGAAGCGAGAGCGGAATAAAAATTGGAACCAAATCCATCAAAACAGCAGGACAATGGCTGGAGGGTCACGTCCTCCCCGGTATACCCATAAATATCAAGCCTCCACCGGGTATAATTAATAATACCTTTATGTTCCACCAGCGTGCCTTTGGGCCTGCCCGTGGTGCCGGAGGTGTAAATAATATAAGCCGGGTCCGTACGGTTGACCATGATGCCGGGATTGGATAACCCGCCCTGGGAATCACACCTGTTATCATCATCTGGATCTACCAATATAAGGGTAGGCCGTGGTTCTACCCCGGGTATGCCGGTTTCCAGCGACGATTCGGTCACCAGCACCCGCAAACGGCTGTCCTCCAGGATATAGCGGTTGTAGTCCTGTGGGTTCCGCGGTTCCAGGGGCACATATGTGCCGCCGGCTTTTAATATTCCCAATAAACTCACTGCCAGCTCCAATGGATGCTGCACCATCACCCCCACCGGCCAGCCGACAGATACACCCTTCTGCCGGAGTACCCCTGCCAACCGGTTGGCCCCCTGGTTCAATTCTTCATAAGACAACTCAATGACCACCTGCTCCGGCTTCAATTGATCATAAATATTCTTCAGTTCAATGGTGGAACGTACTGCCGTGTGATCCGGCCTTTGTTCCGCCCACCCCTCGACCAATTCATGGATCGCCTTTTCAACAAAGGGTTTCCCTGTATTATTAAAATCGTATAATAATTGCTTTTTTTCCTTTTCAGGGATGATCTCGATCTCCGCTATTTTCTTTGCCGGGGCCTCCAGGATGGAACCAATGATTATTTTGAAATAGCGGATAAATCGATCCATGGTTTCATCTTTAAATATACAGGTACTGTATTCCACCATTACGGAAAGTTCCGGGCCTTCTTCTATTACGATAAAACCAAGGTCAAACCGCGAGACTTTACCGTAATAATCGGTAGGAATCATTTTCAAGTCACTTACCTGTATCTCGGGGAAATCGATGTTCTGAACTGAGAAAAATGCATCAAACAGGGGATTCCGCCCCTGGTCCATCTCCCTCGACACCTTTGCCACCAGGTCTTCAAATTTATAATCCTGGTTTTCAAAGGCCTGCAAGGTTCGCCTTCTCACATCCCGCAAAAATTCTTTAAAGGTCTGTGTCCCGGTCGTATTGGGGTAATTCCTCATAGCCAGGATGTTGACCAACATGCCCACCACGGATTCCAGGTCCACATGCCTGCGGCACGCCAATGGACTGCCAATGACAATATCTTGCTGACCGGTGATCTTGTAAAGAAACACATTGTAAATCGCCAGCATCAATATATACAGGGTGGCGTCCGCAGCAAACACCAGGTTCTTTAGTTTAACGGTGGTCTCTTTGTCGATGATGAATTGAACACGGTTCCCTTCAAAACTTTTTACCGCGGGCCTGGGATAGTCGGTAGGCAGGTCCAGTTTGGGAATCTCCCCCGCGAACTCCTTGAGCCAGAAATCTTCCTGTTTCTTTTCAGAGTTTTTTTGTTCTTTACTGTTCTGCCAGTAGGAGTAATCCTTGTACTGGAGGCGCAGCAGAGGCAGCTTTTCCCCTTCATAGAGGGCCATAAATTCTCTCATCAATATTCCCTGGGAAGTGCCGTCGGAGATGATGTGATGCATGCTTAACATCAAGTAGTGCCGCTGTTCTCCTACTTTTATTACCCCCGCCCGGATCAGCGGGGCCCGGGCCAGGTCAAAAGCGTTTACAAATTTTGTTTCCACGAAGGTAATAACCTCTTCTTCCGTCATCTCATGGTACTGCAAGGAAAAATCCACCTCACCGGGAGAGACAATCCTCTGGCCGGGCTCGTTGTCCACAGGTATAAAGTAAGTTCTCAACCCCTCATGCCTCCGGATCAACTGCTTGAAACACCATTGGAGTTTCTTCCTGTCAACTGCTCCTTCCAGCACCACCAGGCCCAATAACGTATATCCGGGACTGGTTAAATCGATCTGCTGTAGAAAATAAAACCGCTTCTGGGCGGATGATAGTTCATAATACTCCCTCTCCTCAGCGGGTTTAATAGAGGTAAAACGGTCTGCTGCCCCACTCCTGATATAGGCGGATATTCCCCTGATATTAGGGGTTTTAAAAATCTCTTTCAACGGTATTTTAATGTTGAATTCTTTGTGAATTTTGGACACCAGGATGGTGGCCCGCAGCGAATGGCCTCCCAGGGCAAAAAAATCATCGTTTATACCGATGCGGTCATACTCGATTCCCAATATCCTGGACCATAACTCCGCCAACTTCTCCTCCATACGGCCGCGGGGCGCCGAATACTCGGCCAATGTCCCGATCTCCGGCTCCGGTAAACGCTTCCGGTCCACTTTACCCCGCGAGGTGAAAGGAATGCCGTCCAATTTAACAAAATAAGGGGGGATCATATAATCCGGTAAGGTTTCGGATAAATACTCTCTTAATGCCCCCGAAAAGGAAGTGGCGTTCTCAAACTCTCCACCGCCGCAAGGTACGATATAAGCACAAAGATAAGCATCCCCGGCATGGTCTTCCCTGGCGATCACTGCGACAGCCTCGATGCCTTTGTGCTTTAACAGGTGGTTTTCAATCTCTCCCGGTTCGATTCGATATCCCCGGACTTTCACCTGGTGATCCAACCGACCCAGGAATTCGATGGTTCCATCCGAGAGCCAACGCCCCAGGTCTCCGGTTTTGTAGATTTTTTGCCTCCGGCGGCCAGGGGGCTCTTTTTGTAAAAACTGCCCCCTGGACCCCCGCAAAAACTTTTCATTAGTCAACTCCGGGTTGTTTAAATATCCCCTGGACACCCCGAGACCTCCGATGCACAATTCACCGGGAATGCCTATGGGCATCAATTGATAATTGTTATTTGTATCGGTACCCAGGATATAAATGTGATGGTTGGGCATGGGTTTGCCGATGGGAATGGTTTCTAAAGCCCCGGCATTCTCCGGGGTGACTTCGAAGGAGGCGGCATCCACGGAACATTCGGTAGGACCGTAAAGATTGGTAATTTCCAGGTGCTTTCCCTTGGGAACCAGGCGGTTGAAACAGGCCGCTGCCAACACGCCGGGCAGGGCCTCCCCACCCACCAGGAAGTGTTTTAAATCGATACCCACAGCATCATCGCTCAAACTCTCCAAAAGCAGCCGCAAATGAGTTGGGGTACCGTCTGAAATATCGATGCAGTGCTTCCTGTAAAACTCGATCAATTTAAAACCATCCAACCGGTCATCTTCGGGGACGATGTTCAAGGTGTGGCCCAAAACCAGGGCTGCCAATACCTGCTTCACCGACGCATCAAACACAAAAGGAGACACCAAAGCTATTTTTAAACCGCGGCCGGACACATGATGATATCGATTATAGATTCGTTTATCCAGGCCCAGCAAAAGATTAACACCACTGCGGTGTTCCACCGGGACACCCTTTGGATTCCCCTGGGAACCAGAGGTATAAATGGTGTAGGCCAGGTTCCCCGGCCGGGCAATAGGTTCCGGGTTCCGGTCTTCATGGGGAATCCCGGACAGCCCTTTGCTTTCTGCCATTAGATCGGAGAACAGGATAACCGGGGAAGCCGAAGGATAACAACCTGGTGCAAGCCGGCGGGGGTTGATCACAATCCCCGGGATTTTTTTCAGCACCTCCGGACCCGGCAGCTTCCCATTATTTTCCCTGATCCGCCGCACCACTTCAGCAAAAGTAACTTCCCCTTCCGACAGCACCACCAGGTCGATATTTCCGTCCTCCAGCAGGGTCTCGTAACTGTTGGTGGCATAAGGGCCGCCAGCGGCGATGGGACCGGCAAATCCCCACTGCCGGATCAATGCGGCGGTTTTATGAAAAAAATCCTTATAAAAAGTCAGGGTGCGGATACCGATAACATCGGGTTTAAATTCTTCCAGCAGGGTCCTTAATCCCGCGTAACTGTCAAAATCAACGCGGGATTTGGCAATTTTACCATTGATTTGAGAACCAAATTCACGGTGCAAATAAGTCATGAGATACATCAATCCCAGGGGGGCCTCGAAAAGTTCATCCAGCAGTTGGGTATCTTCAGTAAACGACTGGGACATATCCAGCAGCAGTATCTTTAATGCATTTTCAGCAGGCTTTTTGACAGGGAAATAGTCCTGGAGTTTCCGGTTCAAATCCCGGGGTTCAAAACGGTCTTCTTCCACGCAGGTTTTTACCGCCAGCCGGTCTTTTTCAATTCCCATGAACTGGAGTAAATCCTCAAAACTGTGAATATCAATGGGTAAATAGCTGTTGTATTTCCGGGTGATTTCGCTCTCGGTTAATACCCGCATTTGCCGGGGCAATACATGCAGCAGCCGTTCCCTTAATAAAAAATACTCCTCCAGGAAATCCGCCTGGTACTTCAACGTGAAATTTTTGTCAAAGGGCAGGGTCTCGGAGAATTCATGCCAGGCCAGGTCCTGGGACTTGAGGATCGCTTCACGGCTGATCCCGCTGGCCAATGCCAGTTTCTCCATATCGGTATGGGGATAAATCTTCAATACATTGATGAGGGGAAAATGCAGCCATTTCAGTCCCTTAATGAATTCCAGGGTCATCATGGCCTCTTCTTCAGTCTCGGTGGGCAGGCCGTGCATGGTAAACAAATCCAGGATCACGCCTGGATGATGGTCACAGATATATTCAAGGTTCTCCCGCAGTTTATCGATATTTAAATTTTTTCGGATCAATTTTTGCAGCCGCGGCGAAGCCGTTTCCAGGGCCACGGAAATATTAATGGTCCCGGCTTCTACCATCAGGTCGATGTAATCCGTTGTCATGATATCTCCCCGAAGTCCGGCGGGAAAAAGGAGCTGCACCTGCAATCCCTTATCCAGGATCAATTCAAAGAATCGCCGGCTGCTGCGCATATCCAGGTTGAATATGTCATCGATAAAGGAAAAACGCCGGATGCCCATATCGTAGTACAACCGGATTTCTTCAAAAATATGTTCCGCTGAACGGGCAATATATTTTTTGGGCCAGAGTTTGGCACAATAAGCACAATCATAGGGACAACCGCGAGTCCCCTGGATACTGATACAGTGCTTGACCATTGCCAGGCTGATATGATGAGTGTATTTCTCATAATCGATGAGGGACCGGTCCGGTATGGACAAATGGTCCAGGTTGGCAATGGGTGTCCTCCGGGCTGTTTTAACGGGTGGGGAAGGATCGGGGGGAGGGATTTGTAAATCGGTAAAAGAAAACCGTTCCAATGCCCGCGTGCCAGTCAAAAGAATGGAGGGGCGACAGTCGTTTAATATATATTGCACCCGGTTTTTGGGGAGCTCCGCGTCGATAGGTAAATAGGCCCCCCCGGATTTCAAAATCCCCATGATACCGACGACCATCGCCTGGGAGCGCTCCTCCATGATCCCGATGATCGTATCGGCGGCCGCGCCCCTTTCCCGCAGCAGCCGCGTCAGCCGATTGGCCCGCCCATTCAATTCACGATATGTCAATTTTACATCTTCGTATTCCACCGCTATCGCATCCGGGGTCTGTTCCACCCGGGCTTCAAACAAATCCACCAGTGTCTTATCCCCCACGTACAGGGCCCGGCTCTCTTTTTCAACGGCGTTAAACTCTTCCAACAACCGAGTTTTCTCTTCCTTGGACAATAACTCCACATCCGCTAATTTCAAATTTACATCAGGAACCAATTGCTCCAACACACGAGTATAATAAACAATAATCCGTTTAATGGTCTCCTCCCGGTAAAGGGCGGCATTGTATTCGATACGGCCGCTGACGTGCTGCCCGGCCCGGGAAAAAATAAAAATCATATTAAGAGGAATGTGCCGGATATACTGTGGATCATGAATCGGCTCCACCAACAGGGCAATATCAAAGAGGGGAAAATCACTCTCAGTGACCGGCAGGTCTAAATGGTATACCAGTGACTTGAGGGGATAGTTCTGGTTTTCAGTGGCTTCAACTACCGTGTTTTTAACCTGCAGCAGCAATTCCTTGCAGGTCATATTCTCTTGCAGTTGATTGCGCAGGGCCAACACCGTATTGATGAACTCCCCTTCCCTGTCCTGTTTATAAATGGGCGCACCCCAGGTAATATCCCTGTCCCCGGTACAGCGATCCAGTAATACTATCAACCCTGCCGCCAGGACCATATGCAGCATATAGTCGTTTTCCCTGCTTAACTTCATCAACGCCTGGAAAAGCTCCCCGGAGAACCGGAATAATAATTCACGCTTACCTGTTCTTGCTCCAGTGCCGGCCTGGACTTTTTTCTTATTGTCATAAGGAAAATGGTTTTTGACCAGGTCCCCCGATAATTTGCTTATCCAATAGTCTCTTTCCTTATTTTTCCGGACACCTGCCACCGCTTCTTTGAAAAATTGCCTGCTCATGATGGTCCCCTCCTCACCGGTTGTCGGCTTAAACGTTAAAACCCGAATTCCAATTGTTTTTCCTTAAAAAAATCCGTCTTTCCTTCCAATAAATCAATAGAAATAGAAATATCTTTCAATAGAATATCCCGGTCATCGGCCACCTGGTTAAGAATCTCCAGGAAATTCTTACCAATCTCCCGCGCCGTGGAATCCGTAAGCAATTCCGTTGAATACAACATCAGCAGGGCGATGGTATCATCCTTCTCGGTCCCATAGATCACCAGGTCAAACCGCGATATATCGTGTTCATATTCATAAGGTTTTAACATTAACCCGGGAATCTCCAGTTCCGGTAATTCGATATTTTGCATCTGGAATACCGTATCGAACAGCGGATTCCTGGCAGGGTCCCCCTGTAAATCAAGGGCTTTTACCAATTCATCAAATGGGAAATCCTGGTTTTCGTAAGCATCCAGGGCACGGATTTTCACTTCTTCCAGGAACCGAGTAAACAGTTTATCCTCTTCTGGGTGACTGCGGATGGCCAGCATATTGATAAACATGCCGATGACATGTTCCAGGTCGGCATGTTTCCTGCCGGCGACACCGGTCCCCACCACGATATCTTTTTGGCCGGAATACTTCCACAGCAGAAGCGTTTGCACAGCCAGGAACAAAATGTGAAGCGTGGTCCCGGTTTCCAAAACCAGCCTTCTTAATTTTCCGGTCAAATCCGTATCGATTTCAAACCGGCGGCTGCTGCCTTTGAAATTGCGAACCAACGGCCTGGGAAAATCAGTGGGCATGTTGAGGACCGGCACACCCGCTTCAAACTGTTTCAACCAGTACTGTTTTTGTTTTTCTATTTCCCAGGTTCCGAGCCATTTGTTTTGCCACTCCGAATAATCTTTATATTGGAGTTTCAATGGAGACAGCGCTTCCCGGCTATTTTCATACAGGGCGGTAAAATCCTTGACCAATATCCCCATGGAGGTGCCGTCCGTGATGATATGATGCATATCCATCATCAATATGTGTTCCCGGTGGTTTATAGGCATCAAACCGACACGTAGTAACGGCGGCCTGGATAAATCAAACGAACGGACGAAATCAGTTGGCAATTTTTTTTGGCCGCGGGTGCCATCCGCCCCTGCGGCTAAATTATAAAACTCGATTTCAAATTCAACCGTATCCTCCACCTTTTGCACCGGTTGATTATTCAACATTTGAAAAGAAGTCCGTAAAATTTTATGTCTCTCCATCAGCTTCTTGAAAGTCTGCTCAAACCTCTCTTTATCCAATTCCCCTTCTAACAGCAAGACTTCCAACAGGTTATAATTGACAGCCTGGCTGTCCATTTGCTGCAAGATATACAGTCTCCGCTGCGCTGGTGACAGGTTATAGTATTCCTTTTCTTCCGCCGGGGGTATAGAGAGGTGCCTGGTTTTATCCGCTTTTTCTATTCGTTTTGCCAATTTGCTTATGGTGGGGTGCTCGAAAACCTCACCCAGGGTGACTTTAACATCAAGTTCTTTGTGAACCTGGGAAATGAGAATCGTGGCTTTTAAGGAATGCCCCCCCAGGTCAAAGAAATTGGCCTCTGCACTGACAGCGCTTTGCTCCAGGGAGAGCACATCGGACCAGATGGCAGCCAGGCGTTTTTCCAGCTCGCTTTTGGGAGCCGCATAGGTATCGTCGCCATGCAGTTCCGGTACGGGAAGGGCGTTCCGGTTGATCTTACCGTTAGGGGTCAATGGTATCCGCTCCACCTGGACAAAATAAGCGGGGATCATGTAATCCGGGAGAGTGTGGGATAACACCTCCCGCAAATCCGCCGGGTCCCACTCCCGCGTCGGAACCACGTAAGCACACAGGTACTTATCTCCCCCGGGCTCGGAACGGTCAATCACAACCGCTTCTTTTACGCCGGTAATTTCCAAAAGGGCATGGTCCACTTCCCCGGGTTCGATGCGGAAACCCCTGATTTTGACCTGGTGGTCCACGCGGCCGATAAATTCCAGGGTACCGTCCGGCAGCCAACGGGCCAGGTCACCGGTTTTGTAGAGGTAGCTCATAGTTGATAGCTCATAGCTCATAGGGAGCTTTCTAAAACTGCTTGCTTTCTTCTCCCTCCTATCAGCTATGAGCCATGAGCTATGAGCTAAAACAAACTTTTCTGCGGTTAATTCCGGTTTGTTTAAGTAACCGCGTCCCACGTTGGCACCGGCGATATACAACTCGCCCACTGCCCCCACGGGTTTGGGAGAACGGTTTTCATCCAGGATGTAGATGCGGGTATTGGATATGGGGGAACCGATAGATGGCTCCCCGGCAATGGAATCCGTGGGCTGCATGGTAAACGTAGTGACTACATGGGTTTCGGCGGGTCCATAATGGTTGTGAAGCACCACCCGGTTTTCTTGCAAATACTTGCGAAATGGCCCGGTTACGATTAATTGTTCACCGGCAGTGATAATATGCTTAACACAGCGGGGAAATACAGCGATATACCGCGGCCCGGAAAAAATAAACCGCACAAAGGCAGGAGGCAAAAACAACACCTCGATGCTGCTGCGCCGGATATAATTACACAATTGCACCACATCGCTCTTCATATCACGGGTGATGAGATAAAGTTCACCACCGGAAAGCAGCGTGGAAAAAATCTCCTGGGCTGAGACATCAAAACCGATAGAGGCAAATTGCAGGACTTTGCTAAAATCGATACTGGTTTTTGTGAATTCAAAATGCAGCAGGTTGGCCAGGTTGCGGTGCTCCAGCATCACACTCCTGGGTCTGCCCGTGGAACCGGAGGTAGAGATCAAATAGAGTAAGTCTCCCGGGCCGGTGGTATTCTCCGGGTTTTGAACCGGGTGACGGCTGACAACCGCAGACAGCCGGTCCAGGCACAGGAGTTCACGGTTGATGCGCCGCAGTTTCTCACGATCCTTGTGAGGAATAAAGGCAATGCCCTTGATCGTTTCCAATACCTCTTCCGGCGGCAGTTTATTGCCGTGGGCCATCATCTGTTCCACCAGTTCAGCCAGGGTTAATTCGCCCTCTTTCAATACGGTTAAATCCACGTTGGGGTCCTGGAGCACAAGCCTGTAATCGGAGGTACCATAGGGACCGCCGGCAATAATGGCAGCGTTAACGCCCCATTCTTTGATCATGGTAACGGTCTTATGAAAAAAATCTTTAAAATAAGAAAGCGTACGGATACCGATCAAATGGGGCTTAAAATCGCAAACCAGGGATTTTAATTCTTCATAGTTGTCAAAATCGATTTTCGCTTTGTACATTTTCCCGGCGATGCGGTCGGCAAAGACCTGGTTAAGAAAGGTGAGCAAATACATCAGTCCCAGGGGTTCGGTTATTTCACCATGCAGGATTTCTTGTTTCTCAGAGCTGAAGAGAACGGAAAGGTCCAACAGTAAAACCCTGAGTGCATTTTTCCGGGGCGCAGGGATGATGCAGCGGCTTTTCCTCAGCGCTTCATAGTCGGGAATAAAGAGGGAATCATCCCGGAGCAGCGCTGCATTCCCCAATTCCTCCCGCGTGATACCGGCATTGGCAATAATATCGTCAAAGGTTTTTATATCCGCGGGAAGGTAACTGTCGTATTTTCCTACCAACTCTTCTTCGCTGGCGATCTTCATCTGAAGGGGCAGCACATGCAGTAGACGCTCTTTAGAAAGGAAGTACTCATTCATGAACCGGGCCACGTACTGCCGGGTAAAGCTTTTGGGATAGGGCAGGGTTTCGGGAATCTCATGAAAGGCTGAAGTCATGGAGCGCTCAATGGCTCCAGGAGAAATACCGCTCTCCAGCGCCAGCTTCATCATATCCGTGCTGGGATGGATTTTTAGCAGGAATACATAAGGAAAATGGATCCATTTGAGGCTCTTGATGAAATCCAACGTGGACATGGCCTCTTCTTCGGTTTCCGAGGGGAAACCGTGCATGGTAAAGAGTTCCACGATGACCCCGGGGTACCGGGAACAGAAATATTCTGCGTTTTCCCGGAGTTTATCGATGTCCAGGTTCTTTTTAATCAATTTTTGCAGCCGGGGAGAGGCGGTTTCTAACGCCAGCCCCACGTTAACGGTCCCGGCTTCTACCATCAGGTCGATATACTCCTTTGTCAAGCGGTCGGCCCGCATGCCATTGGGGAAAAAAAGCTGCACCTTCAACCTGTGTTTCAAAATCAGCTGGAAAAACCGTGAACTGTTTTCCGCATCCAGGTTGAATATTTCATCCACGAAAGCAAAGCGCCGCACCCCCCTGTGGTAATAGTAGTTGACTTCTTCAAAAATATTCTCGGCGGAACGGGGGATATTTTTCTTTTCCATGGTGCGGTGGCAGTAGGCGCAGAGATAGGGGCAGCCGCGGGTGCCCTGGATGGATATTGCATGACGAACCATGGCATGACCGATGTAATGGCTGTATTTTTCACAATCGATCAAACCGCGGTCCGGGTGAGGCATGCGATCAAAATCCGACTGGGGCCGTACCAGCGTCATATGCGGCTCCATGCGGGTGTATTTCAACCCCTGCAAAGCAGTAAAAGAATATTTTTTTAAAACCTCGGAACGGGTCAAGACTAAGGAAATATTGCTTTCGTTGAGAATGGATATCACCCTCTCCGCGGGGTATTGGAGATCGATGGGGAGATAGGCGCCACCTGCCTTGAGCACTGCCAATACCACCGTAATCAATTCAATGGAGGGTTCCAGGATGATGGCCGCGACAGTATTGGGACCCATGCCTCTTATTCGCAATTCATGGGCCAGTTGGTTGGCTTTTTCGTTTAATTCACGGTAGGTTAATTTATGCGGTTCTTCGGTTCTCTCCCCCTGCCCACTGCCAACTAAAGCTATTCTCTCCGGGGTCCTCTCTACCTGCTGCTCAAACCAACGATGAATAACCTGATACTGCGGTTCCTCACTGTCGGTATTATTAAAGGCTTCCAATAATTGTCGGGAGATTTCAATGTCCTTTAAACGGATACTTGGCCGCCGGATGACCGTGTCGATAATCTCCCGGTAATACCGGAAAAAGCTTTCAACAGTTTCTTGCTTAAATAAACGGGTGCTGTACCCCAGTTTAAATGTCAACCGCTTCTCTTTTTCCTCAGCGGTTAAATAGATATCAAAGGGGACAATATCCAGGTAATAATCGGCGGGGGTAATAGTCAGCCCAGGAATAGCGATTTGTGACATTTCCATGTTATGCAGGGCAAACATGACATCAAAGATGGGATTGCGTCCGCTCTCCCTGCGGGCCTTCACTTTTTCTACCAGGAGCTCAAAGGGATACTCCTGGTTTTCAAAGGCAGCCAGGGTTTTTTCTTTAACTTCTTCCAGGAAATTGGGAAATGGTTTCTCTCCATGGGGTTGATTTCGCAGCGCCAGGGTATGCACAAACATGCCGATAATACCTTCCAGGTCGGCATGGTTCCGGCCGGCCGCGGCTGTTCCTACCACGATATTCTCTGCGGGGCTGAGTTTCCACAACAGCACATTAAATGCCGCCAACAAGAGCATAAAAAGCGTAACGTTTTCCGCTGATGCCATCTCTTTTAAAGAGTTGGTGGTTTTTTCCTCAATCTCCAAAGACAGGACTTTCCCGGTAAACGTCACTTTCCCGGCCCTGGGGTAATCCGTGGGTATATCCGCTGCTGGAACATCACCGGCAAATTCCTTTAACCAGTACGCCTCCTGTTGTTTTATCTTTTCCTCCTGTTCTTTCCCCTGCTGCCACCGTGCATAATCCCTGTACCGGATTTTTAGGGCCGGTAAATCCCTGCCTTCATAAAGGGTGGTGAAATCCCTTATCATTATGCCGATAGAAGTACCGTCGGCGATGATGTGATGCAAATCCACCATCAGCAAATGTTTCTGCTGCTCCTGTTTCACCAGTCCCGCTCGCAGCAGCGGTGCATGTGATAAATCAAACGAACGGACGAAATCAGTTGGCAGTTGGGAGGGGGTGGTTAAATTATAATGTTCTATTCCGAATTCCGGCTCATCATGGATTCTCTGGACCGGCTGCTTATCGATTAATTGAAACGATGTCCTTAAACTTTCATGCCTGTGGATCAACTTCTTAAAGGTTGCTTCAATTCTTTCAAGGTCAAGTTCTCCCTCCAACACAAAGACTTCGGAGATGTTATAATACAAACCGCGGTTTTCCATTTGCTGCAAAATGTACAGGCGCTTCTGGGCCGGGGAAAGAGGATAGAACTCCTTCTCCTCCACCGGCTCCATGGACTCATATTTATCTTCTTTCTCCTCCCCTGTCGTGGTTTCGGTGAGGTACTCCGACAGGGAGCGGATGGTTACCCGTTCGAATATTTTTTTTAACGGTATTTTAATGTCCAGTGTCTTATGTATCCTGGATAATAATATGGTTGCCTTTAGCGAATGTCCACCCACTTCGAAAAAGTTATCATCGATACCGATGGCAGAATGTCCCAGCACCTCCGACCATATCTCCAGCAATTTTCTCTCGATTTTGTTCCTGGGAGCCGCATATTTTTTGGGTGTAACGATTTCCGGTTCTGGCAGTGCCTTCAGGTCTACCTTTCCATTGGGAGTCAACGGCATTTTCTCCAAAAATTTAAAATAAGAGGGAATCATATAGTCCGGTAATTCCCTGGCTAGATAGCGCCGCAGTTCAGGCAGGGAAAGTTCCAGATCGGCAACAATGTATGCACACAGGTATCTTTCATTCTTAGCTTCTTTTGATATAACCAGAGCCTCCCTGATGGCTTGATGACTTGACAATCGGCTCTCTATTTCCCCCAGCTCCACCCGGAATCCCCTGATTTTGATCTGGCTGTCCCTCCGTCCCAGGAATTCGATATTCGCATCCCGCAGCCATCGCGCTAAATCACCGGTTTTGTAGAGGTAGCTCATAGCTGATAGCTCATAGCTCATAGGGGGCTCTCCAGAACTGCTTACTTTCTTCTCCCTCCTATCAGCTATGAGCCATGAGCTATGAGCTAAAACAAACTTTTTAGCCGTTAACTCCGGGTTGTTGAGGTAGCCCCTGGCTGTACCATCCCCTCCTACATAAATCTCACCGGGTATTCCCGGGGGTACCGGTTTCAAATATTTATCCAGTATATATACCGTGGTATTGGCTATAGGTTTTCCAATGGGAATCGTCACCGCGGAGTCGTCGATGTGATCCATAAAATAAAAAGTGGCATAGACTGTGGCCTCTGTGGGACCGTACACATGGAGAATTTTACCTTTTCCCAGGTATTCCAGTGCTTTCCTGGAATGCTCCACAGATACCCGTTCTCCTCCGAACAGGATCTTTCTAACATCCTTAAAACACCTGGTATCCAGTTCCACCAGGGCATTGAATAAAGCCGTGGTCACAAAAAATACCGTTATTTGTTCTACCTGTATTACCTCTGCCAGTCGGTCCACAGCCAAAACCTTGTCCCGCTCGATTAAAACCAGTGCGGCGCCATTCAGCAGTGCGCCGTATATATCAAATACCGACCCATCAAACGCATAATTAGACAATTGCAGCAGACGATCCTCTGGGGTCAACCGGATGTAGTTGGTGTCTTTAACCACGCGTACGACGTTCATATGGGAGGTAAGATTACCCTTGGGTTTCCCTGTAGTCCCTGAGGTGTAGATGACGTAACATAGCTGAGTAGGGTGAGTAGGGTGAGTAGGGTGAGTAAGGTTAGTAAGGTGAGTAGTGGTTTTTTTACTCAATTCGCTCAGCTTAACCACTTCAATTCCCCCACTCAACTCACTTACCTTACTCAACTCACCCACCATAACCTTCACATTGCTGTCGGCTAACATGTAATTGATCCGGTCTTCGGGATATTCCGAGTCAATGGGCAAATAAGCGCCGCCAGCTTTTAATATTCCCAATATCCCGATTATCATCTCCAATGACCGTTCTACCATTAATCCCACAATGATGTCGGGGCCAACACCCTTTTCCCTTAATACATGTGCTGTTTGATTGGATTTTTCGTCTAATTCTTTATATGTTATGGAAACGTGGTCCTGCGCGCTTTGCCCAATCACGGCAGTGCCGTCAGGCTTTTTTTCTGCTTGTTCTTCGAATAATTGGTGAATGGTTTTATCCCTGGGATAAGCTGTAACTGTTTTATTTATGGAATACAAAACCTGTTCTTTTTCTTGTTCTGAAATTATCTCTATATCGGCGACCTTGTTCCCAGGATTTTCTACAGCCTGCCGCACAATACAATGGAAATGCCGGGACATCCTTACGATTGTTTCTTTCTCAAACCGGCTGCTGTCGTAAATAAAATTAATCTCCCTGGCAGCCGCGGTATCTGCCAGCGAAAACGATATGACCACTGCTAAATCATAGTTACTGGTTTCCACCAGCGAATCCAGGTGAACGGTTAATCCTCCCTTTTGCAGCGGGAAACGAGAATGCAGCGGGTAATTCTCGATAATCACGATTGAATCGAAAAGCTCCCGGTTATGATCGATTTCACTGTATTCTTTTATTTTAACCAGGGACGTCCACTCATAATCTTCTCTCAGCCGCAGTGATTCATTGGTACGATATAACAAATCAATTATTTTTTCATCTTCCCTTCTTGTGCGTATCCGCAGGGGTTGTGTGTTGATAAACAACCCCACCATCTCTTCTATTCCTTTAATTTGGGCAGACCTCCCCGATACAGTGGTCCCGAAAACCACATCTTCACAACTGCCGTATTTTTGCAGCAGTATCCCCCAGCAGACGTATAACAGGCAAGCAAACGTTATTTTATGGGCTGCAGCGAAATGTTGAATCTCATCTTTTATATCCTCTGCAAATCTGATTCTAAAACTACGGCTGCCTGCCCTTGCTTTTACAACTTTTACCGGCAGTTCAACGGGATTTGTAAAGTTTTTTAAGTAATCGGTCCAGTATTTTTCCTGCTTCTTTACATCCTGGTTTTTTATAAAATCCACAAATGCCTTAAAGGGTGTCTTAACCGGCAAAATTGGTGAATTTCCCTTGACCAGCTCCTGGTAAACCCGGAAAAACTCGTTTAAAATAATCCCGGTGCTCCAGCCGTCATACAAAATATGATGATTGCTGATAATCAGCCGGTATGTGTCATCATCAATCTTACACAAGGTCACCCGGAAAGGCACTTCCTCCAGGTCAAACATCTCATTCCTGTCCTTCGCCTTTATCTCCTCCAGCCACTTTTCTTTTTCATATTCACTATTACCGGCCCCGGTTCTTTCCTCCGGGAAATCATAATATACAAATACCGGTTTAAGGGAAGAGGATTTTAATATGATTTGAACCGGATGTTGTATTTTCTCCCAGCGAAATACCGTTCTCAGCATCTCGTTAGTCCTGGTAACCACATTCCAGGCTTGTTCAAAAACAGGGGTATTTATCTCACCCGATACAGCCAGGGATAATTGCTCGAAATACTGGTGGTCACCAGGGTCTTCCAGGTAATGAAACAGCATCCCCTCCTGCATTGGAGTTAATGCAATAATATCTTCTATGTCTTTGCTCTCCATTACATCTATTACCTCCGTGTATCTTTGTATATCTTTGTGGTTATTGTACCCAGGATTTCCCGGATAATCCCGGCATTCTTTTCTAAAGAACCAGGCGATAACATATCATTATGACCCCCAAAACCCGGGTAAACCACGGATTTTTTCGTGGTTAATTCATCCCAACACCCAGGGTTATTGATTTCACTATTTTGCGATTCCTCCGAAAGTATTAAGTGGACATTGGCATTTACCCTTTCCAGATGAGTGATATTCTCATAATATGTTATGTATCTGTGGGTTTTTGCAAATATCTTTTCTTTAAGTGCCCCTGCGCCTACACGTTCCAGGTTTTTTTCGATTCCATTGAACCACTCCTCTCGATCCGCTTCGGTCAATGCCCGTGTTTCTTTTTCTGTAAAAAAACTGTCCAATAAAATAAGGTCTGATACTTCAAAACCGGAACTCTCCAGGGCATAAGTGATGTCAAAACTTAATAACCCACCGGCAGAATATCCCAACAATATATAAGGCCCAACAGGTTGTAGGTTGGTGATGATTTCCACATATCGGTTTAATCGATCTTCCTCTTCAATAAAATTAAATGAATAAAAGGCGTAACCACTAATCAAAGATGCCAGGTCCTGGTAAACTATCCCAAAAGCAATAGCAGGAGGAAGGCCAAACAGTTTCTTTTGGGCTGGCGGATTGAGCAATGTTACCGATTCTTCAACGGCTTTCGCTGATTTGAGGTGTTCTGCAATTTCCCGGATAATAGGATTGGCTAAAACCCTGGTAAAAGGTAGTTCTATGCCAAAAGTTTGATATATTTGCGGGATCATCCTGATTAAATTCATGGAATTTCCACCCAGCACAAAAAAACTGGTTTCAATGCCTATTTTGTCTTTTTCGATTCCCAGTATTTCCTGCCATATTTCTACTAACTTTTCCTCCACTTCATCCCGTGGGCCAATATATTTGTCGGGAGTTATCCCTGCTTCGGGTTCGGGTAGGGCTTTTCGGTTTATTTTCCCGTTGGGGGTGAGGGGTATCCGGTCGATCATGACAAAGTAAGAAGGGATCATGTAATCCGGCATTGTTCGGGCTAAAAATTCACGCAGTTCCCTGGATGAAAGCCCCTGGTTTCTTTCCTCGATATCCCCCTGGCTTTGCACTTTGCTCTCTGCGCTTTGGGCGGTTATATAGGCGCATAAATATTTTCCTTTATTTTTATCTTCCCTCATTACTACGACGGCTTCTTTTATTTTCTCAAAGGTTTTCAATTGGCTTTCAATTTCTGCCAATTCGATGCGGAACCCCCGTATTTTTACCTGGTGATCGATTCTTCCCAAAAACTCGATATTGCCATCCGGCAGCCACTGCGCCAAATCACCGGTTCTGTAGATTTTTTTAGAAGGAATATAGGTCCTATTGGTCCTATAGTAAACGAAGAACTTCTCTGCTGTTAACTCCGGTCTGTTCAGGTAGCCCCTGGCCACTCCATCTCCTCCGATACACAACTCCCCGGTTATGCCTATGGGCTGAAGAGTGCCTGCCTGGCCCAGTATGTAGATTTGTGTATTGGCAATGGGTTTCCCGATATTTAACGGGTTTCCTTTGCTGACATCTTTCACAGTGGACCAAATGCAGGTCTCGGTAGGGCCGTACATGTTATAAATTTTTCCGGTTACGAACTCCCTGGTCTTTTCCAGTAATTGTTCCGGTAGGGCTTCTCCTCCAACCAGTAAATATTTCAATGATCCTAAAGCCGCTGTGAATTTATCGTTGGGCAGGAAAAGGGACAGCCTGGAGGGAGTTAACTGCAGGATGGTTACTGCTTTTTCTGACATTGCCCGGGCTGCGGCTTCGGCATTCAATTGCTCCTCCTCTACTCCAATTACTACCCGTGAACCTTTGACTAAGGGCAGAAGGGTTTCCAATCCAAATATATCAAAAGATATCGTGGTTAGTGATAATACGCTGTCAATTCCTGTAAAATCAATGATATCGGTGATGCCTTTTATAAAGTTGACTAATGATTGGTGTCGGAGCATCACGCCCTTTGGTTTGCCGGTGGACCCGGAGGTGTAGATGATGTAGCATAGGTGAGTAGGGAGTTGCTCGCTCAATTCATTGATTTTTACCACATCAATTCCCCCACTTACCTTACTTACCTCACTCACCTCACTCAACAAAACCCTGGCTCTGCTGTCCTTTAACATGTAATCGATGCGCTCTTGCGGAAAACCTGGATCAATGGGCAAATAGGCACCACCGGCCTTTAATATGCCCAGTATACCAACAATCATCTCTACCGATCGTTCCGTCATAATGCCTACGATGGTATTGGGTTGAACGCCTTTTTCTTTCAACAAATATGCCAATTGACCGGATTTCTCATTTAATTCCTTATAAGAGAGATGCATTTGCCCGATAAGGGCCACATGGTCCGGGGTTCGTTTCACCTGCCGGGCGAACAATTGGTGAAACGGGTTATCTGAAGGATATTCCACTGCTGTTGCGTTGAAATCGTACACCAGTTGTTGTTTTTCTTCTCCTGTTATGATCTCTATTGTAGATATTTTTTGCCCCGGGTCTCGGAGGGCCGCTGATATGACATTTTTGAAATATTTAATAAATTTTACAATGGTTTCTTTTCTAAATAATTTGGTGCAATATTCCAATATAAATTGTAATTGATCTTCTATTTCAATGGTAAACAGGGCCAGGTCAAATTTCGCTATTTTATTTTCCACTGCATAGTTTTTCAACGTGAGGCCAGAGCCGGCCATGACCTGGTCTGAATTTACCCCAGCGATTTCAAGAAAGTTCTGAAATAAAAACATAACATCAAACAACGGGTTACGGCTCACATCCCTTCCCACGTCAACTTTTACCACCAGTTCCTCGAAGGGGTAATTTTGATTTCCAAATGCTTTTAATGCTCTTTCTTTTACTTCCCTGAGGAAGTCCCTGAAGCTTTTTTCCCCGGTGGGGCGGCTGCGCAGGGCCAACGTGTTGATAAACACGCCGATGACACGTTCCAGGTGGATATGGTTACGACCTGCTGTGGGAGTTCCTACCGTGATGTCTTCCTGGGTGCTTAATTTCGATAATAAGATATTATATAATGCCATAAATACCATGAATAAGGTGGTACCTTCTGTCTGGCTCAATTCATGGAGGGCTTTTGTTTGTTCCCGGTTGAGATGGAATTCCACCGCCCCTCCTTCAAAGCTCTGTACCGAAGGTCTTGGAAAATCGGTGCACAGGTTCAATATGGGTATTTCTCCTTCGAACTGCCGCAGCCAGTATTCTTCTTGCTGCTTGAGGTTTTCTTTCACCCCTGGGGTGTACTGCCACTGGGAATAGTCTTTATACCGGATTCGTAGCGGGGGCAGTTCTTGCCCGGTATATAGTGCCATAAATTCGTTGGCTAACAAGGTTAAAGAGGTACCGTCGGTGATGATATGATGCATGAACACCGCAAGTACATGACTGTATTGGTTTTCTTTTATCAACACGACCCGCAGGAGCGGCGCTTGAGATAAATCAAAGGGCTGGAGAAGATAATGATGAATAATGGCCTCTCTTCTATCCTCTATGTCCCCTGTGACCTCTGCTAATAAATTATTATATTCAATTTCAAAATCCACTTTTTCGTGTACCCTCTGGACCGCTTCTTCTGCCACCACATGGAACGAGGTTCTTAAACTTTCATGCCGTTGGACCAATTGAAGGAAAACCTCTTTCATTCTATTTTTATCCGGTTTTCCTTCCAATCTTACCAGGTGCATTTCATTATAGCCGGTTTTATCTTCATTGATCTGCTGGATAATAAATAACCGTTTCTGTGCAGCGGACAAAGGATAATATTCCTTTTCTTCCCCGGCTTCCAGGGATGAATAGATATCCCTGCGTTCCCTTCCGGATAAAAATAATGCCAGGCTTTTTACAGTGGGTCTTTTGAAAAATTCCGCTATAGGGATTGAAACCCCCAACTTGTTTTGAGTCCTGGCTATGACAACGGTGGCTTTTAATGAATCTCCTCCCAGGTCAAAAAAGTCATCATCGATTCCTATGGGTCGGATTCCAAAGAATTCTTGCCAGAGGTTGGCCAGTATATGTTCGGTTTCATTGACTGGGGGGATATATTCGGTGTACAGTTCAGGACGTTGTTCCAGGGGAGTGGTATCTGCTTCAATCCTTGTGGATTCGAGGATTTCCGGTTCGATGATTTCTGTGATGTCGTTTTTCCCGGGTGCTGCGGATATGGATTGTGCGGCCAGGGTTTCTTTTCTTAGTCGGAAGGGGTTTCCGGTAAACCAGAAGCGCCGGCCGGTAAACGGATAGGTGGGCAGCGCCAGGCGATGTCTCTTTTCTGCCGCGTGAATGGCCTGCCAATTAATTGGCACACCATAAAGCCATAAATGACCCACGGCGTTTAACAGGAAATACATATCCGTATGGCTTTTTTGGGGCGGGCGCAGGAGATTTAACACTTTCTGGTGGGATTTTTTGTCAATATAACGCCCCAGCATTGATTTGAGGTCACGGCCCGGACCGATTTCGATAAATATGGATCGGGGTTTTTTTACCAATTCTTTTAAGCCTTCGGTGAAGCGTACGGTTTTTTGCAAATGCTCGGACCAATAGTGGGGGTCCACGGCTTCGCGGTCATGGATCCAGCCGGCGGTAACACTGGAGATAAAAGGTATTTTCGGCGGATTCAACCGGACTTTTTCCACTTCTTTTTTAAATTTGGGCAGCATCGGTGCCATCATCCTGGAATGACCCGCATGAGAAATACTGAGGCGCATGCAAATGTATTTTTTTTCTTTTAATTTTTTTTCGAGACGTTCCACGGCTGCTTCCGGACCGGAAACAATGCAGGAAGGACCGTTCGCTGCTGCCAGGGAGAGCTCTTCGTCCAGGAGGGGTTTCAATTCTTCTTCGGGCAGGGGTATATTGAGCATCAGACCCCTGGGTATTTCATGCATCAGTTTGCCGCGAATGGCCACCAGCTTGAGTGCATCCTCCAGGCCGAGTACATCGGCCAAACAGGCGGCCACATATTCACCAATGCTGTAACCGATCATGGCGTCAGCTTTGATTCCCCATTTCATCAATAACCGCGCCAGGGAGTATTCAAACACAAACATCAACGGCTGGGTGACGTCCTGGCGATAAATCCATTCTCCAGGAGGGTTAGCAGAACCGGCAGCCCTGGCCATTACCTCCGGGTAAAGAATTGCTCTCAGGTCATAACCTGTCAACGGTTTTAAAATCTCACTGCACCGATCTATTTCCTGTTGGAATTCCGAATAGCGTCGGTAAAGGTCCAGACCCATATCGACATATTGGGTGCCTTGACCGGAAAACATGAATATAACCGGTCGTTTGTTTTCTTTAATGGTAAACTGTTGGGCCTTCTTGCCTCTTTCTCCCTGGGCAGTCAACACCTCCACCGCTTCATTAATGGTGGAACATACTGCTATTTTCCGGTGTATAAAGGCCTGTCGTCCCACTTGCAGCGTATAAGCCGCATCCGCCAGTTTAATACCCGGGTTTTGTTTTAAATAGTTCACCAGGTTCTCTGTCATCCGGTCCAGGGCGGATTGGGTCCTGGCAGAAAGAAGAATCAATTGAGGAGACTCGGCTGTCTGACCGTCTGACCCTCTGAGCTCGGGCCATTCCTCCAGTACGATGTGGGCATTGGTTCCACCTATCCCGAAGGAGCTGACACCAGCTCTCAGCGGATATCCATTGCTCTTCCATGGGGTAACTTTTGTATTAACAAAGAAAGGACTGTTTTCCAGGTCCATTTCAGGATTAGGGGATTTAAAGTGGAGACTGGGGGGGATGCATTTGTTTTTCAAGGCCAGTACTGTTTTTATAAACCCGACGATTCCTGCGGCAGCCCCCAGGTGCCCCACATTGGTTTTAACAGAACCAATGGCACAAACTCCTTTTTGGCCGCTGTTAAAGGCTTTTTTAAGCGCCTGGATTTCAATGGCGTCTCCCAGTATGGTTCCTGTTCCATGGGTTTCAATGTAAGTGATACTTTCGGGTGGAATACGGGCAAACCGCTGTGCCGCCCGGATAACCTCTGTCTGACCCTGTACACTGGGGGCTGAAAATCCCATTTTTCTTATACCATCATTATTGATGGCCGTTCCTTTAACTACAGCGTATATATGATCTCCATCCGCCACAGCTTTTTGCAGGGGTTTTAAGACAATAACACCGACACCGTTCCCGGGAATGGTGCCTTTGGATTGGGCATCAAAGGCCCGACAGTGACCGTCCGGTGAGAAAACCATGCCTTCTTGATAGAGATATCCTGTTTTTGGGCTGGGGTTTACCGATACTCCCCCGGCTAAGGCCATGTGACAGTCTCCGGTTAATAAGGTGCGGCAGGCCAGGTGAATGGCTGCTAATGCTGTTGAGCATGCGGTTCGCACCACCAGGGCCGGGCCTTTCAAATCAAGTTTATAAGATACTCGCGTGGCCAGGTAATCCTTGTCCGATAATTGGGTGGTGACAAAAGCACCAAATTGATCGCCGGTTTTGGAGAGATGAGCAATACTTTCCCAATGCAAACTGGAATCACTGCCAGCGTAAAGTCCAATATAACCTTTATAAGTGGAGGGAGCATAACCGGCATCTTCTAATGCTTCCCAGGCACATTCATGAAAAATACGAATCTGCGGGTCCATGAGCATTGTTTCCGATGGACTGTAATCAAAAAAAGACGCATCAAAATACTCCTTGCCTTCTAGGACTCCACCACCTGATTTGACGTAATCGGGATTTTGCAAGATATCCGGGTCAACTCCTGTTTCTATTAATTCTTCTTCCGAATAAAAGGGGATGGATTCTATGCCATTGATCAGGTTATTCCAGAATTGATCGAGGTTTTTTGCGCCAGGGAATCTCCCGGTCATACCAATCACCGCAATTTCTAATCCGGTTCTTGATTCTTTAGTCATTTTTCTATTTTGCCTCCGGCGGCCAGGGGGGCGCTTTTTGAAAAAACTGCCCCCCTGGACCCCCCGCAAAAACTTTTTATTATTCCGTGTTCTTTATAATTTCCATGGTTTGTTCCAATATGTCCATGGATTGATCCTGGAATGATTCAAAGTCCTCCATTTCATCCTCCTGGATTTCCTGCTCCAGGTGATTGGCCAATGCCCTTATCGTGGTATACTCGAACAATTTAACCACCGGTAAATCCCGGTTAAACACTTCCCGTAAGCGGGTACTGACCTGGATAATGGTAACAGAACTTCCTCCCATACTAAAGAAATCATCATTGACCCCGATTTTATCCCGTTTAAGGACCTCCTGCCATACGGCAGTAATTTTCTTTTCTATACCGGTTCCCGGTGCCGTATACTCCCTATCATGCATCGGTCCCGGCTCCGGCAGCGCCTTCCGGTCTATTTTGCCGCTGGAAGTGACCGGCAGCCGGTCCATTGTCACAAAAACAGACGGGACCATATAAGCGGGTACGTGTTGTAACAAATATTCTTTTAATTCATTCGTACCGGGCCGGGTGCCCCGCACCCCAATATAAGCACACAGGTAATTCTCACCATTTTCATCCGCCCGGCTGACGACAACCGCTTCTTTTATGGAGTCGTGGTTAAGTAACCGGTTCTCGATTTCTTCCAATTCAATGCGATTGCCCCTTATCTTGACCTGGAGGTCCAACCGGCCCAGGCATTCGATATTGCCGTCGTCCCTGAAATAACCGATATCACCGGTTTTATATAAAAAGGCATAATCGTTGTCATTGATATCCCCCAGGAAAGGGTTGGGAATAAACGCGGCCCTTGTTTTTGGCTCATCCTTCCAATACCCTCTGCCCACACCGGTTCCTGCCACACAAATTTCTCCTTTGATCCCCACCGGACATAACGACAGGTTTTTATCCACTATATAAATGTGTAAGTTTTGCAGCGGTTTACCTATAGGAATCGAGGTTTGATCTTTCGGGGGTATATCATGGATAATATAATGGGTGACATCATCGGATGCCTCGGTGGGACCATAGGCATTGACGAGTTTTATATAGGGATAAACCCGGAACCACTCTCTTACCAGGGGAACCTTTAAGGGCTCCCCTGTGGCCATCATCCATCTTAAATGCGTTAAGGTGTGATTACTTTCTTTTGCCGCTGCTTCAATAAAGGCTGTCATCAAGGACGGAACGGATTCCAAAACGGTTACCCGGCCCCGCTGGAGGACCTGTAAGAATTTGACCGGTTCCAGGAGGATTTCCCCGGGTATGATGAGCGTTGCGCCACCCACCAATAATGCAGCTAAAAATTGCCATACCGATATATCGAAACACGCGGACGCGGTTTGAGCGATAACATCGTCACCGGTAATTCTTAAATCGTTAATCTTAGCATAGAGATGATTGAGCATTCCCAATTGATGAATCATTACCCCTTTGGGTTTGCCGGTGGAACCGGAGGTATAGATAATGTAAGCCAGGGAGGCGGTGGGAACAGGTGCCGGCTGTTGAATATCGACAATTTTTACCGGGCTGCCGGTTATCAACACCCCGGCTTCACTATCTTTGAGAATGGTTTTTACCCGTTCTTCCGGGTAATCGGTTTCCAGGGGTAGATAGACGCCGCCGGTTTTGAATATGGCCAACAGGGCGGCCAGCATTTCGATACCCCGTTCAAGCAATACCGCCGTGATGATATTCACGGTTACCCCGCGTTCGCTTAAAATAGAGGCAATACGGTTGGCTTCTTCGTTTAATTGATGATAGGTGACCTGGTGATGGTTGAATACAACAGCGGTTTTATCCGGGGTCCTGGTTACCTGTTCCTCGAACAATTGAATGTAATTTTTATCCCTTACCAACGGTGTTTTGGTATTGTTAAAATCAAATAATACCTGTTTTTTCTCTTCTGCGGTTATTATTTCTATGCCGGATATTGGCCGGTTCCTGTCTTGGATAACAGAGGAGATGATTTGCTTGAAAAAAGAAATAAACCGCTGAATGGTTTTTTCTTTGAAGAGTTCTGTGCAGTATTGGAAAGAGAAATACAGCCCTTCCCGGTCTTCTCTCCCGTTCAATGTCAGGTCAAACAGTGCGGCGGCTCGTTCATGGGGGTAAGGTTTTATTTTAATGTCTCCTTTTATCAGTGCTGTTACGTTTTGTATATCTAATCCGATATCTTCCACATCCATAAAAGAGAACATCACATCAAACAAAGGATTCCGGCTGGGGTCCCGGTTTACTTCGATGTGCTCCACCAGGTCTTCAAATTGATAATCCTGGTGGTCAAAAGCCCTTAGGGTTCTTTCTTTTACCTCTTGCAGCCAGCGGTTAAATCGCTTATCAGGGGTGGGAAAATTTCGCAAAGCCAGGGTGTTGACGAACATCCCGATGATGGGCTGCAGGTGCGGGTGGTGTCGGCCCGCTGTATCCACCCCGATGATGATGTCTTCCTGGCTGCAAATTTTTGCCAGCAAAATATTGGTTATCGCTAATATAAGTATAAATAACGTAACATTCTCCTGCGCTGCAATCTCTTTTAGAACCTGTATGTTTTCTTTTCCCAGGTCAAACTCCACGATATGGCCTTCAAAACTTTGGGCAGACGGTCTCGTATAATCCGTGGGTAAATCCGGTACCGGTATCTCACTCTCGAATTCTTTAACCCAGAAGGCTTCTTGCTGTTTTAGTTTTTCGCTGTTTTTTTGACTATCCTGCCATTGGGCAAAATCTTTATACGTAAAAGGTATGGCGGGAACGGTTACTTCCTCCCCTTTGTAAAGGGACATAAACTCCTTTAGCAGAATCCCCATTGAGATACCATCGGAAATGATATGATGCATATCCACCATCAATAGATAAGAGGCGGCATCCTCAGCCGGTAATTTTATCAATCCTACCCGAAGAAGAGAAGCAGCGGATAAATCAAAAGGACGAACAAAATTGCTTATGATCTCCTCAACCTTAACCTCAACCTCAACCTGATAATACTCGATTTCAAATTCTACCGATGAATGTATCTTTTGTACCATTTTGTTTTTGATCATATGGAAGGAGGTCCTTAAACTTTCATGCCGTTGGATCAATCGCTGGAAGGTATTTTCCAGTTTATTTTTATCTACAGCGCCTTCTAAAATCCAGGAGGTGGGCATGTTGTACGCGATTCCCTGCTCCTCCATCCGGTACAAAATATACAACCGCCTCTGGGCCGACGATAACGCATAATATTCTTTAGTTTCCACGGGTTTGATGAATATATGTTTGTCTTCCGCGGATTCTTTTACCAATTGGGCTAAAGCTCTTATGGTGGGGGTTCGGAATACCTCGACCAATGGAATTTTTACTTTTAACCGGTGAAGGATTTGGGAAGTCAAAAGGGCTGCTTTTAGTGAATGGCCGCCCAGGTCGAAGAAATTATCGTCGATTCCTATCGTGGTATTGCCGCGTTCCAATACTTCTGCCCAAAGACTAACCAATATTTTTTCTGTCTCAGTGCGGGGCGCTGTATAATCCGTCGTTGTTGCTTTCCTGTCCGGGTCGGGCAGTGCTTTCCGGTCTACTTTCCCGTTAGAGGTTAAAGGGATGTTTTCCATCAGAACAAAATAAGAAGGAATCATATAATCCGGCAAATTTTTTAATAAATAGTCTCTCAACTCCGATACTGCCAATTGGGCATCCGAAACGATATAAGCGCATAAATAATTATCCTGGGGTTCCTTTTTTTTCATCATCACCACGGCTTCTTTTATGTTGGTGTGCTTCAATAAATGATTTTCGATTTCTCCCGGTTCAATGCGAAACCCCCTGATTTTGACCTGGTGATCGATTCGGCCCAGGTACTCCAGGTCGCCGTCAGCTAAGATGCGAACCAGGTCGCCGGACCTGTAGATGAGGTAATAAATTAATAAAAAGTTTTTGCGGGGGGGTCCGGGGG
>WVZO01000253.1:46790-52751 GCA_011772425.1 Candidatus Aminicenantota bacterium | reverse complement strand
GACATCTCTATTTTCAGGAGGTGCATCCGGATTTTTTGCTGTTACATCTCTATTCTTTGGAGAAACATTTGGATTTTCAGTAGAAACATTTTTCTTGTTAAGAGAGACATTTGGATTTTTTTTCGGGACCTCAGGCTTTGTTTTAAGTGAATGCCGGTCTCCCCCGGCTGTGGGAAACATCCTGGAAGGCGCATGGCCCCTTTCTCTATTATTCCTTTCCCATATTTTTCAACTCAAGCCTGAACCAGACAATGCCGTTTAAATCTTTTTCGGATGTGGTAACATAGGCTTTGGTACCCATAAATTCCACTTTCAACTCTTTACCCTTGTTTTGTCCCCGCCTGGCTAAATCACCCATGAGTCTCTTTTGCCGGTGGTTTAAATCAGTAACGGACAGTTCTTTCTGCTTTCCCGAATGCCGGTAAAGTTCGTCAATCTCTTTAATGGAATTTTTCGAGAAAATAAATATATATTTCTCTGTGCAGGGTCCGCCGTAAAACTCGTACTCCCTCGTGTACCTCTCAACTTTCGGCTTTACATGACATCCACTGTCTTTAAAAGGAAAAACCAGTTGATACTCTCCTTTCTCTTCATCCTCATACAAAATCACTGCATAACCGCTGAAATTGGTTTGAAAATGAATACGAAACGAATTATCTTCATGAAAAAGAAAACCAGGTGCCACAAACCTTTTCTCACCCGCTCTCTCCAATCCAATGGTTATCAAACATCCGGGCGCGCCCAACACAGCGAAGTCCGCTTCAGTGATACCCCCGTTAAAATGCTCAAAACATCGCCCCAAAAGCACATCGCTCATATCGATGGCTTCATCTTCCTTCAAATAAGCATTAAGAAGGATATGATAACTCAACCAGTACAAATCGATTTGTGAGGGATACAGATCGCTCACAAATTGCAGATAAACCGCTTTCTTGACAATTTTCTCGTCCGCACTTATCTTCTCCGTGTCAATTTGTTTCAACGATTCTTTAACCGCTGATTCGTCTTTCTTGCTCAACACTCGAATCAGCGACCGGTAATGCAAGGTTTCCCCTCTGCGAATTTCCCACAAGTAAGTTTTACCCCGGACAAGCCCGGCTTTTCCGGGAATCAAAACCGGATCATCCCCCAAAGACTTGCGAAAAACCTCTTTCCCGGCCAGTTCCTTAAATACAATGGTTTTACCTTTTAGATAACTGCCGAAGTAAATCTTGCGGTCCGCAATAAGGGTGGCATTCTCCAATGGACCGGTTCCCATTTCCTCCAGGGTCCTTGAACCACCCCGGATTTCCTTGAATTTAATTTTCACCAAACCCATGAATTTACCAACCATTCTAAAGATAGTCTCTTTGTTATTCGGTGGATTAAAGACAATGATCAAACTGCTTTTATTTTCTATTTCTACTCCTGCATAGGGCATAAAATCAAATTTTACGCTTTTGATGTCATCCTGTTTATAAAGCCTGTCTCCGGGATACAGTTTCATATCTAATTCTGCATCGCACTTCTTTAAAATTCCATTTTCAACCCTGGTTACCGTACACCCCTGGTGCCCACCCACAACCCAGGCCACTGTCTTTTGATGCCTTCGGCGACCATGGGGGCTCTTTTCGAGAAAACCGCCCCCCTGGACCCCCGGCAAAAGCTTTTGTTTAGTTTCATCGTTTCCGGGCCGCGGTGCGCTATTATAAAAAGTTTCCATCTGTAAAGAAATATTCAAAAAGATAACCAAAGCCATCATCAAAATCGATATTTTATTCATCATCCGCTCACCTCCTTAACCTCCTTTTCCTTTTTACCTTTTTTCTTTAAAAGTAATTCCCTTAAAGAATACATGGTCTCAATATAACCGATGCCGGCAATTCCAAACACAAAGTTTGGGAATATCCCGAAATCCCTGAAAAAATAAAAATAAGCGATCGAACCTAAAATCACAATACCGGCTATCATCCCCAGTAAATCAGCCAGGAATGAATCCAGGTAATGGAATAAGTAGGCTGCCATTACAATGATAAAGATATTCAAGAGAATTGAAACCCACCAGGACGCACGCAAGGGCTGCAATCCCTGTAACAACGTATACAGGGAATTCCCATGGATAAACATCCCCGGCATATTTCCCACCGGTGTGGGATGGCTGTCTCCCACGTTAGGGTCTGAATTGCCAATAATGACGATCTTATCTTTAAAACGATCCGGCATAAGATTATCGATAGTAGGAAGCCGGATATTCCCTTCCCGGTGCGTCATTATACAATCCTTTGGAATCAAAAGGTAGCGAATCCGCTGCAAGTAAATATCATTATCACCAACCGGCAGGAAAAAGGTTTTATTCTTCTCATCGTTCATTTCAACCGCATAAACCCCGGATGGCTTCCCTTCCCCGGTTATTTTTTGTTCAATCTCCTTCAATTCCTTCATTTTGCCTGCATGCAGGGCAGCAGTCAAAACAGGGATACTCCAGAGAATCTTATTATTGTCATATTCTTGATAAGCCTTCCAATACCTGCTAATGCAATCCGATGAGGAGGCATAGAAGATAGGGATCGCCCGGAAATAATTGGGATTAATGTCGATTTCATCATCGAAAATAAGAGGCTTAAGCGCTTTGTTTTGCCCGGCATTTACCGGGAAAATCACTTTTGTCCGGGTATTGTTTTCGGAAAGGACACGGCGCAGCGCCTCATCTCTTCCCGGGTTGCAGCAGTCATGTTCCTCGAAAAAAAAATCCAATACTACGATTTCAGCGCCTCCGTCAAAGGCCATTTTCAACAGGTTAGCAATCGTATCCCGTGGGGAGAGGTAACTAATCGGTTGGTTAACCTTTTTGGCCTTTTCAGTGGTTTTCCTGTTATGGCCGATATCCACCAGGAAGATATCGCCCATGTCCGCATCTTGTTTCACTGCTTTATTCGCATCCATCCGAATAAAAAGGTCAAAGGTTTTGTTCAGCACTCCTTCTCCCCATTGGGTAGACTCCAGGCCGTGCAATAACAGTACAATCAACACCCCGACTGCCAGGTTCAGGAAAAATTGCGTTCTCTTAACTTTCTCGAATCTCTTGAAGTCCAGGTGGGGCCATACCTTTCTAAGCAGCAGGTAGATTACTTTGAAAGGGAAAATCAAAATCGTCCAGAGGATATTGAAAAAATTCTTTAAGAACGCCCAGCCCTTATCACGTATGGATTTTAACGCATCCATCCGCCTCTTAGAAACCGATTTCTTTTTCTTATTTTTACCCATCTTCCACATCCATCATATTCAATTTTACCACAATAAATGCGAAAAATGGAACCCCAGCAATTCTCATTTTAATTTTTTAGCCACGAAGTTACACGAAGGCACACAAAGCAAGAGAGGAACAGAAGAATTAGCCACAAAAAAACACAAAATGACACAGAGAAGAAGGAAAGAAAAGTTGCTTATTTCTTATCCACTAACTTTCCGGAAATAAATTTATGCAATATACTGGCAATGAACGTTTGATATGTCAGCCCTTCTTCAAATGCCCTTCTTTCAAGTTCTTCCAGGTCTCTTTCCGGGATATTTATATTTATTTTTTTATTTCTCTCTAGAGTCGCCGCCGCATACTTCTCATACTTCCGCTTTTCTTCTTCAAAATTCTCTATTTCTACCCACTCCTCATTCTCAATGGAGTCCATTAATTCCTTTTTTTCTCTTGACATTTTATATTTCATAAGATACTCCACGCTCTTCTTTTAGCTTAGTACTCTTTTCCTGGTTCCATTGAAATGTTTTCATATTTGAAATATACCCCAACGACCATCTTTTGTCAATTGTCTTCTAAATCCATCGCCTAGTTTCCGAGAATTGGAAGTGAATTTTGTCCACAAAGGCCTGCAGTTCACAGCTTATATTCTTTTTTCTCGAGTGTCACTTTTTTACCGCACCGTAACCCGTTTTCGCAGAAAACCAAAAGCCAGAAGATAAGTAGAATTAATTATTTTTCTAAAAGGGATTGACTTTCTTACTTAAGGTGTGGTAAATATATTCTTCCGGGAAAACCGGCAATGTTTAAATGGAGAACACCTGAGTTGGTTGGGAGGATATGGGTAAAAAATAGCGCTCAACCCTTAAGGTCGGAAGCTTAAGCAGAATAAGAATCGACGATGTTTAAATGGAGAGAAAAGTTGGCAGAATAAGGAGAATAAATGAGCAATTGCAAAACAGTCGTATTCGCGCCACATGATGATGGAGCCGGCGCATTTGCTGTGCTCTGCCGCCTGGCGTGTGCGATGATAAGGACAGCAGACCAACGGAACTACAAGCTGCATTTATACTTCCTGAACTCGTCTGCTGCAAAGGGCGGACAGAGAAGGCTAGACAGCCTACTTAAAAAAACGAAGAAAGAGCATAAAGCTTTTTTCGTGCCGACAGACAACCTCATCTGGCTGCCAAAGGACGATAACATGGGTGCTGTCATTGGGGAGCAAATACCGGACATCCTGAGGAAGTGGGTCAGACCGCTCTGGCGTTGCTGGCCATGCGAACCTAACTGGATCCATCCCAATCTAGCAATTATGAGACGTGAAGATTGGATTCGGCCTCAGCTTGACAACAGCACCGAGACGTCACGAGAAAAATGGAAAGAGAAAATTTCCACTGGCTGGGGAAACCTGCGGGAACTGACGCCTGAATGGTGGCAGCGTGTCTCTCTTGGAATCAGCATGGGTGTACCGCAACTGCATCGTGTCGCGCGTACAGCGAATTTCCCATCAGTAGAGGTCGGAGATTGGTTTTTCTCGGTGGGGCTTCGTGGATGTATGCAAGAGTCGTTCGTCCCTCCTGAGATTATTGCCACGGCAGAACCCGACCTTAGAATGATCGAGGAAGACGAATTCAAGGCCAGGGAGGTCTGGCTCACCCTTCACCAGGCGCCGCGAGAAGCATATAAGGCCCATGTCGCCAACAGCCCGGTCAAGTTCAGAGAAATGAAGAGCGCATTATGGACAGGCGACGACCCACCTGACCCTATTATGGAATGGAGTATCGCCAATGAACTGCGCAATGCGATCAAGGAAGATATCGGCAATATCCGCGGTTCGAAGGAGGACGTCCGCATCGCATATATTGTAACAGGCAAAACCCCAGTGTGGAGCGGCATCGTAGAAAAGCTCAAGTCTCGAGGAAAACAACCCGGCGGAAAAGTTGCCATAATTGAAATGAACCGGAATATTCCCGTAATCACGCTGCTTGAGGATCATGGCCGAAAGTTGGAAATTGCCACTTCGCGTATTATGAACCTGGCGGAGGAGGAGATGCATCTGGCGACATGCCGGGCGAGTGATTTAGGCATTGCGCGGAGTGCTGGCGGAGTGTTGGGTTTTGCAGAAACACGCAGGCCCTCTGTGTTTGTGGATGAGCCGGGACACTGGCTTGGACGCATACAGAGAGAGCAGTGTCACCAGGCTGGTCTCTGTGTTGTAGTGCCAGTGAACGAATTCCAGAACGATCCTGCTTACGCTATTCAGATTCAAGCAGAAAAGCTGGGTAAGAACAGCGATCTGGATCAGACCGTTGAAGCAGCAAAAAATCTCCATGTCGGGGCAGAACGTGATTTGGCCAAATACCTTTGCGAAACATACATCGAGTGACAAAAAAGGAAAAAAAGAAAGGAGACAATCAAGAAACCCTCTACCACAATCCCAGGGGAGAAATGAAACCCGGCAATCTCAACAATTCTGGTTTTAGCCACGAAGTTACACGAAGGATTTTTTCCTTTTTATTTTTAGCCACGAAGTTACACGAAGAGACACAAAAATGAGCACTGCCGTCAGAAATTCCAATTTTGACTCTTAAGGAAGTAAACTGGGGCTGCTCCCCTATACTATAGTCCCCCTATATCTAGCATAAGAATAGCGATATTTACAATAATAACGTTGTTACCTACTGTAGAAACGTCAGGAAGTCCGGGAGATAGGCTTAAAAAACAGACTGCTT
>WVZO01000253.1:0-46782 GCA_011772425.1 Candidatus Aminicenantota bacterium | reverse complement strand
TAGAAGCAGTTTGGTTATCGAGACGGAAATATTTTTCCTTTGTGTCCTCTGTGCTCTCTGTGGCAAAATTAGAATTGCTGCACTGCCGTCTTTGTTGTTGACAAATCAAAAAATTCCGGTTATATTAATAGAGCAAAAAGAGGTTAAACAATGGATAACTTAAGTGATAATTTAGATATATCCATATTCTCGCCAGATGTCAAGCGTCAATTGGTTGATTTTTATCAGTTCCTGGTTGAAAAATATGTACAAAAAAAACAAGAAAAAGAGCTATCAGACTCATCCGGACTGCCTGACGAATTCTATAAACCCATAAAAGTCAAGAAGTACCTGAAATTTGACAGAGAGGAAATTTACCAGGATGTTTAAATCGTTTATCGATACCAACGGAAGACATGCATCACAACCAGGTAATTGAAAATACGCTAACAATCAGAAACCCATTAAAAAAAATTGGTTTGAAAAAGTGAAAAGAAAGCAGCCAGGTCTTACGATTAAAAATATAGAAGAGAATTAAACAAGTCATCCACACTTCCGGTCTTTACTTTAAAAGCTTTTCTCCATTATTCCACCATTCCATTATTCCATTACTCCTGGTTGGTGGAATTTGGTGACAGTCAAAAAATGGGCAATTTTCTAATCGGTTCAGATTGAAAATTACAGCAAATTTATATATAATATTACTGTGAATTTTTATAAGAATCCGGATGTGAAAAATGGAAACATCAGCAATAATTAAAGAGATAGTCAAATTGCCTATAACAGAGAGATTTGCTGTTATCGAGGATGCATTGAAATCGATAAAAGAGGAAACAGCTAAAGAAAAAAGTCTTGCTGAGGGGGCGAAAGCATTACTTGCTGATTATACGGAAGATCAGGAGCTGCTTTCCTTTACAGCTGTCTGAAAAACGATTGATAAAAAGGATTGGACTTGTTGATGACGTTACCATGAAGAAAATCTCAAAAGCATTGGCAAGAGTATTAAAAATTTAATCATAAAGCAGAAAGGAAGACCATTCTTTGCTTTAAAAGCTCTTTTCCATTATTCCACCATTCCATTATTCCATTACTCCTGGTTGGAATAAAAAGAATGGTTGGATGGGAATCCGCAATTATCAAGGTTCTATAGAATGCCTGGTACATTTAATTATTATCCTGGCAAAGGCGGAAGCCCAAATTGCTATTGCGCTCGGAGGGGTCGAAGTTGTAGCGATCGGCACAGCGGAAGTCGGCTGCAACACTGCTCCAACTGCCGCCCCGTATCACGCGATTGGTACCGCCTTCGGGGCCTGTCGGATTATTTTTGGGTGCATTCTTATAATAACCGTAATCATACCAATCGCTGCAACATTCCCAGACATTTCCCGCCATATCCAGCAGACCATAGGGAGAAGCACCTTGAGGATATGAACCCACAGGTGCAGCGTAAGCATAACCATCATCGATATTTTTATCTGCCCAACTCCACTTCTCTTTTTCCCATAAATTTTTATCGGCAAAATTAAATTTGTCCCCTGAGGGAGGACTATTCCCCCAGGGATACTCACGCCCATCAGTTCCGCGGGCCGCTTTCTCCCACTGCGCTTCCGTTGGAAGTTTGAATTTTAACCCGGTTTTTTTAAATAACCAATCACAATATGCATTTGCATCGTCCCATGATACATGAATGACCGGACGTTTTCCTCTTCCCCACTCTTTATCGGCCGGCCTGTTTTGATTATTTTCCTTACAATATTTATCATATTGATCAAATGTCACCTCATATTTTCCCATCCAATATCCATCCAGGTAGACATTATGAGCAGGTTTTTCATCATCCTGTCCATCATTTGAGCCCATTATAAACTCACCTGCCGGGATATAGACCATAATGATTCCATCTCCATGATCGATCTCCCAGTAATCTTTGTTATTTTTATAAGCCTTTCTCCCGGCTTTCGATTCGACCGCAATTACATCCGCGGGTTTGTCTTCATAAACAGAAAGTGCAAGGTCTCCAAATTTTTCCCCGTATATCTTTGTATATGGTCTCTGCCTTCTTCCCTCTCTTAATGCCCATTTGGAAACAGCCTCTTCCACATAGGCGCCAAGCTCTGAAAAGGTAACAATACCATCGCCGTCTCCCTCTGCTCCAGAACTATCTGCATGTCCCTTCAGACCCTCGATGACATATTTGGTAAAAATACCGAAGGTTCCTTCCTTTTCTTCTTCATAACTGAACCAGCCGGATTTCGTAGAAAAAAAAGCAGCAGCTACTTCTGCTTGCCTGAATCTCTCTGCCTTCAGCCCATTAAGTTGAATATTTTTGCCTTTCTGTATTTTTTCCCGGCAGGCATCCAACAATAAAAGCGATTTTTTAACGTTCATTTCTTTGAGCCAATCAACAATCTCTTCGACTTTTAAACTGCTGCCAAACAAATCTCCGACATATGAATCAGCCATAACCAGGAAACCTTTACCCTCGGAGTTCGCGATACCATGGCCGCTGAAGGAAAATACTACCAGGTCTTCCGGGTCTATAAATCCTTTTAAATAATCCAATTTGCTTCGGATACTCATCAATTTCGGGTAATTTTCACCGCGTGGGTCCGAATCATCGGTCATCACATACACATGGTCGAATTGCCCGCATTCCTCCAATACCTTACCCAGTTCTTTGGCATCATTCCGGGCTTTTTTCAAATCGACAATCGATTTATTTTCATAATCATTGATACCGATACAGATGGCCCAACGCTTACCGTCATTGCCTTTCGTCTCCTTTATCCGAACTCTTTTTGTTCCTTCCTGGGCAAAAGACAGCACAACCATAACGAAGATAACCAGAAGAACCATTCCTTTCTTTATCATTGTCTGATCCATCAGTTTAAAAAAATTTTAATCTAATTTTACCAGAATAGGAAATGATGTTCAAGAAAGAATTAAGCTAGCAACTATCTTAGATTACCGATAATTTCAATAAATAATTCATCTGAAACCCAGAATGATTCCTCCCTCAGTTTATTCAGATTTGTAATAGCTTCTTCAATACTCATGATCTTTTTTTCAATAGATAATAAGATAACTCCTATTGTGAAAAGGGTGAAAAGGGGACAGCCAAGTTTTAAAATACCTCACGTCCGGATCTAGGCGGGGGGTGCTGGGTAACCGGCTATTCCTACCGTGACAGTTTTATTATTTCAAAGAAAAAAATGGGTTAGGGGTTAGTGGGCTGACCCCTTTTCTCTTTTCTTTTCCCTATTTTTTTGACCTACCTGGAGATAGGATTTCCTATGGTGAGATAGAAAATCCTTGTATTGAACAAGGATTTCCTATCTTTAACATATGCTGTCCTGCCGGCAGACAGCGGGACCTATTCCTCTTTGCTTTCTACCGCAGGCTCAATGCTGCCGGGCGTATTGGGCGTATCGGTTTCCTCTTCGGAAGAGGATTTTACGGGACTCAACACTTTAAACCGCTTGCTTAACTCCTTGACCACAGCGCTGGCACCGGGTACATTGGCCCTGGACACATTCCTTACATGGTGGTAAAAGGGTAAAAGGGGACAACCAAAAAATTGCTTACTCCAAATTTAGAATTACTGCTCTAAATGGCGCGGTTGAAATATTAAAACCTCTTATAGTATAATATAACTGTGGTAAAAAAGAAAAATTAGGAGTAAGTAATGCTTGCCCCCCTGGATAATGGAACAATATTCAAGACTGCCTTCACGGATAAAACCGTTTTTAAACAATTCGTAAAGGATATTTTGGGCATCGATGTCGAGGTGGATAAGATAGAAACAATGAAGAAATTTGAACCCAAAGAACCCAAAGTAGGAAATATCGATATCACGTTAGACATATTCGCCGAATCCATCGATCACCGGGTGATCATTGAAATACAGAGAATCGACTACGACTATAATTTCGACAGGTTTCTTCATTATCTCATGATGGCCATCGCCCAATTGCAGAAAAGCTCAGAAGAATACAGCATCGATCGAACGGTTTATATCATCGTGGTGTTGACTGCTCCCTATAAAATCGATCAAAAGAACAACAAGCCCATAAAGGATGAAGTGATGATAACCTCATTGGACCCCAGGAACCTGGAGGATAAAGTTGTTCAAATTTACGGTCATAAATTAATATTTCTAAACCATTGTTACCGGAAAGAAAATACCCCTCTCAATTACCGTGACTGGTTGGATTTATTCTATGAGTCTATTCATAATCCTGAGAATTATCATGTCAATTTGAATAATAAAGGAATTAAAAAGGCAGTGGAGTTGATAGACGTTGACAGGTTGAGTCCTGAACAACTTCACCAGATGAAAGTTGATGCCCAACGCAAAGTGGTTCGCAAACTTGACGAGGAAAAAGCCAGAAAAGAAGAAAGGATTAAAATGGCAAAGAAGTCTCTTAGAGAAGGCCTATCAATAGAGCTAATTTCAAAATTAACCGATCTTTCAAAAGAAGAAATCGAAGAACTTTAAAAAGAAAATGGTAAATCTGTTTCTCCTCTTGATTTGAATTTTTCACTCATACACTTTTCTATTACTTTTTTATTTGTGAAGTAAGTGAATTACCACATTTTTTACAGGATACTTCTTCCATTGGTTTATTTGAAGGAAACTCATTTTTAGTCCAACACTTCGGGCAGGTAACAAATGTCATTTTGTTGGAATCGAGATCATTCTTCTTCTTTATATCATTTTTGGGGGAAGCAAGTGGCTTGCCACAACTACTACAGGATACTTCTTCCGGTGGTTTGTTTGCAGGAATTTCATTTTTAGCCCAACACTTCGGGCATGTAACAAGTCTCATTTTGTTAGAATCGAAATCATCGACTTTCTCCTTGTACTCCATGACCAAGTAACCGGTATCATTGGCTTTAAAAAAAGCAATGACAGCAACGTTCCCCGGATGATCCCGGAATTTTGCCAGGGTTTTTCCTTCCTCAAGAAATCTTGAAAGCCCATAAGCGAACTCTTCTTTTCTTCTCTCACTGTATATCGTGATAGTTGACTGATTCGCTCTACGTGTGGCAAGAGGAGAGGGGAAATACTCTTTAATAGCTATCTTTCTCTCAAGATTCATGTCCCAGGCCAAATAAGTAATCCCGAAGTCTCCCTGTCCCAGTACCCTACCCAATAGGTATTGATCATTCAAAATGGTCCGGGGTTGGAGTTGAGTCGGTGATTCCGGGGCTTTTCCTTCTTTCCATCCGCATACCGGGCATACGCTTGCCTCTCCTTTGTCTGACATACATCCCATGCATAAATGGTTTAAATCCATTATACTAAACTCCTTTTCGTTATTTTAAGTATTTTTAGTAATTTGGGGCCAAGCGAAAAAATATCATTCATTTTATAACCTTATCAAATATCAAAGATAATATAATATTTCATGATTCATTTGTCAATATGAAAGGGGACATGCGAGAAATTGCAGCCTATAAAGGTGACTATGGGACAAAAAGAAATGATTCTAATGGGGCACGATGATTGAATTATCGTATAATGACTGTCCGCATATAAAAAGTTTTTGCGGGGTCCAGGGGCGGTTTTTACAAAAGAGCCCCTGGTCGCCGAAGGCAAAATATCTTTAAGCGGCGGGTCTTTTTAGCGATGCTTTGATAAAAGCGAATATATCTCCGTCCAATACCCGCTGCGTATTACCGATCTCAAAATTGGTCCGGTGGTCCTTGATACTCTGGTACGGCTGCAGTACATACGAGCGAATCTGGTTACCCCAGGCAATTTCTCCCTTCTCATTCTCCATTTTGTCTCTTTCTTTCATCTTCTTGCGCAACTCCAGGTCATACAGTTTGGACCTGAGAATCCTCATCGCCATATCTTTATTCTGATGCTGAGAACGCTCATTCTGACACTGGGCCACAATGTTCGTGGGCAAATGGGTAATCCGAACAGCCGAGTCCGTGGTGTTGACATGCTGACCACCTTTACCGGAAGCCTTGTACGTATCGATGCGCAAATCATTGGTATCGATTTCGATTGCAATGGAGTCGTCTACCTCAGGATAAACAAATACCGCAGCAAACGACGTATGCCTGCGTTTGTTGGCATCAAAAGGTGAAATCCTTACCAGGCGATGAACGCCGATTTCTTGTTTCAAGTACCCATAGGCATACTCACCGTCGAACTTCACCGTTACACTTTTAATACCAGCCTCTTCCCCGGCCATTAATTCGATAATCTCGACTTTATAGTCTTCCATCTCCCCAAATCGCAAGTACATACGTAACAGCATCTCTGCCCAGTCCTGGCTTTCAGTCCCACCGGCACCGGGATGGATACTTAAAAAGGCATTATTGGTATCGTTTTCCCCACTCAAATAATTACGGGTTTCCGCTTCTTCCAGCACGTTATCAAAACGAAGAATTTCCTGCTCCACCTCTTTTATTAAATCCGGGTCTTCATCGATAAGAGAAAAATAGGTCTCAATATCATCGATGGCCCGGTTGAATTGCTTGCCAATATCCAGGTCGCTTTCCAGTATTTTCTTCTCTTTTAACAGTTGCGCAGACTTTTTAGGGTTGTTCCATACCGCAGAATCGGCAAGATTCCTTTCAATCTCTTCCACCCGCTGTTTCTTCTTTTCCAACTGCAAGAATCCCTTTAAATCAGCGGCCTTTTCTTGCAGTTCTTCAAATTTGCTTTTCAATTCTAACAGTTCCATGTGCCTAATTTTATATTGAATCGCTCTAACAGTCAAGAGGAGGGAGCCACGAAGGCGTTTACAATGCGGTAAAAAGCACGAAGAAACACGAAGAAAAGAAAGTCGGGAAGTTCAAAGGATGGAAGACAGATGATGGCTTATTTTCCTGACTTCTTAATTATTCCCTATAGATTTAGGAGTAGAACTAGTAACTATTCAGTTTTGGAAAAACTTATCATGCAGTTCATGTCTCATTCGCCCGTACGGTGCCATTGGGCACCTCCCTGAGGCTCATTAGATCATGAACTGCATTTTACTTCTGAAAACTGAATAGTTACTGAATATCCATATGGACGGTAATGTGATTGCTTTCGTTACCGTCTTCATCCAGGCAATAGATTTCGAATTCATGTGAGCCCATTATCTGGTTCCAATTATTACCCATCATGGACATCATTTGAATCATATCATCTTCCATGGTGAACCAGCCGTCACCGGGGATATGATCGCCGTGAGTCCCGTCATCCCACAGGGTAATTTGCCCCATGTGATTCATCATACCGTGGCCGTGTGTATAAGAAGCCACAGCCGTACGAATCGTGTGATTCCCCTGGGGGTCGGAAAATTCCGCCCTTATGGTCATACGATCATTTTGGTTGGGACCGGACATCGTGCCGTTGGTCATGTCATTACCATTGATCATAATCGCAGCAGTTATCGCAGTAGGAGAAACGAGAGTTCCTTTCTTGCAATTGGCCAATGCGAAGAGTGTTACTATAATTAGAGTAAAAACGGTTATATGTTTAATCATCGGTTATTCCTCTTGTTAAGAATAGATTTTTTTAGAGTTTTCAATTTATTTAAATTTCCTTTATTTGGTTTCAACCTTTTTTAAGCCGACGTTCCTTTAGCCAGCAGTAACTGACGGGTACGATAAACAGGGTGATCAATGCCAGGAACATACCTCCAAAAGAAGGGATAGCCATGGGGACCATGATATCTGCCCCCCTGCCGGTGGAGGTAAGGACCGGTAAAAGCGCCAGGATGGTAGTACCGGCTGTCATCAGCGCCGGTCGAACCCGGCGCAGCCCGGCCTCCACTGTTGCTTCGCGTATTTCCTCAACTGTCTTTGGCGTCTTCCTGGCAAATACCTGGTCTAAGTAGGTGGCGACGATCACACCATTATCGGATGCGATACCAAATAGTGCCAGGAAACCCACCCAAACGGCGACACTGAGATTGATGGGATGAATCTGGAAAAGATTCTGCATGTTTACCCCGAAAATAGAAAAATCTAAGAACCAGGACTGTCCATAGAGCCAGATCATGATAAACCCACCAGCCCAGGCAACCAGGATTCCCGAAAATACCAACATGGTTGTAGACGCCCTCTTGAACTGGAAGTAGAGGATCAGGAAGATAATAAAGAGCGCCAGGGGCAGAACGATCATTAATTTCTTTTCCGAACGGACCTGGTTCTCATAACTGCCGGCAAAGGTAAAACTGACGCCGGCGGGAATTTCCAGCTCCCCGGTTTCGATTTTCTGTTTAAGGTATTCACTGGCATCTTCAACCACATCGACCTCGGCAAAACCGGGTTTCATATCGAACAGCACATAGCCGATAAGGAAGGTATCTTCGCTTTTGATGACCTGGGGGCCGCGGACATAATTAATTTTCGCCAGTTGGGTCAGGGGAACCTGGGCGCCGCCGGGTGAAGGGACCAATATTTTGGCAAGTGCTTCGAGATCGCTGCGCAATTCTCGCAAGTACCTGACCCTTACGGGGTAGCGCTCGCGTCCTTCTACAGTGGTGGTAATTTTTTTGCCGCCCACTGCCACTTCGATCACCTGCTGGACTTTCTTCAGCATAATCCCATACCTGGCAATGGCTTTCCGGTCGATTTCGATCTCAAGGTAAGGCTTGCCGATAATTCGATCGGCGATAACGGCGGAAGGTTCTATAGAAGGAACTTCTTTCAGCAATTTTTCCATTTGCAGCCCCACCTTTTCAATAGTATCCAGGTCGGGGCCTTTAACTTTTATACCCATGGGGGCGCGCATACCGCTTTGCAGCATGACAATCCGGGCGGCAATAGGCTGTAATTTCGGTGCGGAAGTGGTTCCCGGGATCTTTGCCGCTTTTACGATCTCATCCCAAATATCGTTGGGGGAGTGAATGCCGGGCCAGGCTTTCCTGCCGGGATTGAGGTCCGGGTCCAGGGCCGGCCGCCATAAACGAAAGGGATAACCCCCGGAGTCCGGGATTAGATTACCCGCTTCATCCCGTAAATATTTCCCTTTAACGTTATAGGGTTCTCCGTCGGGCCCCGGGAGTTTGTTCCCTTCCTCATCGCGGAAGAAGTCGGTTTCACCGGCATCGAAACGAAAACGCAGCCGTTTGCCCTTTTTATCCACAAGATATTGGGGCTTGTAATTGATAACGGTTTCGATCATGGAGACCGGTGCGGGGTCCAGCGGTGTATCGGCCCTACCCAGCTTACCAACCGCGGTATCGATTTCAGGGATGTTGGTAAAGGCCATGTCCTGCTTTTTTAAAACATCCAGTACCTCCCCGATCGAGGCATGGGGCATGGTGGTGGGCATGTAGAGGTAAGCGCCTTCGTCCAGCGGCGGCATGAATTCTTTACCCAGCCCCGGGAACTTATGAGCAATATAACTGATGGGAGGAGATTTTTTTATAAAACCGGGCAGCCAGCCGAAAAAGGTATTAAACCCCAACCAGACCATGCCGCCGAACAGCAGAACGATAAGCACCACAGAGAAAAATAGGGCCTTGTGGGCCAGCAGCCACCGCAGTATCTTCCCATAGACCCTCAAGAAAAAGGAAAAAAATGCCAATATTCCCCCGATTATGGCTGCCACAAAGACCAGGTTAAGAATCAGGCCCTTTTCAGGCCCCAGGGGCAGCCAATGATCCGCCAGGATAACAGACACGACGAAAACCGCCAGGTAGTTTACCCCTTTGGTAACCTGTTTCCTTATTTTTAGGGGTACTTTTTTCTCCCACAGTTGAAAGGCTCCTACCATAACAACGATCAACCCGATCCACCAGGCAAGATAAAAGATGAGTGCGATACCCACGATCATCAATAGGATGTTCAGGTTACGTTTTGTTGTTCCTTTTTTTATTTTTCCTGAGAAGAGTAAATGGGCATAGGGAGGGATTATGGTCAGGGCAATAAAGATGGAGGCGATTAAGGCAAACGTTTTGGTAAAGGCCAACGGTTTAAAAAGCTTTCCTTCGGCTGCTTCCATGGTAAACACCGGCAGGAAACTAATTACAGTGGTGGCTACAGCCGTCAGCACGGCACTGCCCACTTCGCTGGCAGCGCGAAAAACGATTGAAAGCCTGTTTTCCCCCGGTTTTGCCCGGTCCAGGTGTTTGACGATATTTTCCACGATCACAATGCCCATATCCACCATGGTGCCGATGGCAATGGCGATCCCGGACAAAGCAACGATATTGGCATCCACACCGAAATACTTCATGGCAATAAAAGACAAAAGAACCGCCAGGGGAAGTAGACCGGATATAAGAAACGAACTCCTCAGGTTCAGTAACATAAGCAGTACGACGATAATAGTGACCAGGATTTCTTCGGTCAAGGCCGTATTTAAGGTCTCAAGGGTTTCGTGGATCAGGCCGGTGCGGTCGTAAAAAGGGACGATCTTTACCTGGCTCACCCTACCGTCGGCCAACTTTTTTTTGGGAAGGCCGGGGGAAATCTCTTGAATTTTTTTCCTAAGGTTCTTAATGGCGGCCAGGGGATTGTCTCCATACCGGACAACCACGACCCCTCCCACCACCTCTGTGCCCTCTTTGTCCAGGGCGCCCCGTCTCAGGGCAGGGCCCAGGAGGACTTTGCCGATGTTCTTTACATATATGGGGACATTGTTGTTGACTTTCACCACGGAATTTTCAATATCCTCTATGTTTTTTACAAACCCGAGGCCACGGATCACGTACTCCGCTTTATTGATTTCGATGGTACGGGCACCGACATCCAGGTTGGACATTTTAACCGCCATAAATACCTGGTCCAGGGTCACATTGTAAGCCCGCATGGCATCCGGGTCCACATCCACCTGGTACTCCTGCACAAAACCGCCTACCGAGGCCACTTCACTGATACCGTCTGCCGAAAGCAGCGCATAACGGACATACCAGTCCTGGACGGTGCGCAGTTCATGGAGGTCCCAACCCCCGGTGGGATTTCCTTTCTCATCCCGGCCTTCCAGGGTATACCAGTAAATTTGTCCCAATGCCGTGGCATCAGGCCCAAGTGTGGGCTGAACACCCTCGGGCAGCGTACCGGCGGGGAGGGAATTTAACTTTTCCAGGATGCGGGAACGGGACCAGTAAAAATCGATTTCTTCTTTAAATATAACATAAATACTGGAAAACCCGAACATGGAATAACTCCTGACGGTTTTAACCCCGGGGACCCCCAGTAATGAAACGGTAAGGGGGTAGCTGATCTGGTCTTCCACATCCTGGGGAGAGCGTCCCATCCATTTGGTAAAAACGATTTGTTGGTTCTCCCCGATATCAGGAATGGCATCGACAGGTACGGGATTGCGGGGAATTCCCCCCAGGTTCCAGTCGAAAGGAGCGACCATGATCCCCCAGAACAGGATAACCAGCACCATTAGTGTAATGACCAGTTTGTTCTTTAAACAGAAAAGAATAATCCGGTCCAGGATGGATTTAGGCTGCGGTGATTGGGTGTTATCTGTCTCATTCATCTTTTTTCTCCTTTACTTTTTCAGGTGGTAATTTGTTATTTCTTTTCCTTCTTCGCCTGGACCAATGTTTCAACTGAATCCTTACAGGTAAGCATGGAGGAGCCAAAATAGGGGTTCCGGGTTTCGGAGCTGTTTTGCAGCCAGTAGGCTCCTTTATTGTCAAAGGCCATGGGGCAATGGAAGCGGTAAACCGTGGTTTTCCTGCTGCCGAATAGTTTTATGGCAGTGGCTAAAGGTTCTGTGAGCACCTCTAAGTGGACCCGGGCCGCTTCGATATCTTTCGCCTTCTTTAACTTTTGACTGTTCTCTTTAATTTTTTTCTCCAGGTTCATCCATATCATATGGGCATTTCCTTTAAGTAAATTCATATCTACCAGTGCCAGTTTTTTTTGCAAATCGGCAGCGGACTTCTGCGCCCCACCGAGGTTATCGCTGCTTAAGGCCTGGTGCACAGCGAAATAGGCGTCTGCCATACCATCGATGGTTTCTTGAAATGCCGTGGGAATGGTGTGTCCCGGTTTCGCTTCCTTTTTCGCGGCAGCATGAACAGTGCCGCCATGGTCATGTCCTGGGGCAGGTGCACCACCCTCGGGAGACATCATACTGGGTTTGGCCTGGATTTGCAGATCGCTGTCGATTTTAAATGCGCCGTTTACCACCACCTGTTCTCCTTCCTGGAGACCTTTTTTTACCAGGTAATAATCCCCGGCCCGCGGTCCTAAGACAACTTCCTTGCCGGCAAAGATACCTTCTTTGCCCGGCACCGCCACGTAAATCACGGCACGTTTACCGGTGATTAGGGGAGCAGATGCGGGAATCACCAACGGTGCTTCTTTTTCTCTGGCGGAAGCCAGGATATAACCCAGGTCTTCCGCTTTTACCAACGGCATACCACATACATCACAGTTACCGGGTTTATCCTTAATTATTTCCGGGTGCATCGGCGAAATCCATTTGCCTGCCAAATCCGGGTCCATCACCTTACCCGACACCGACAGCTTCGAATGCACAACGGCCCGCACAAACATCTCCGGTTTTAACTTTTGACCCGGGTTGAGCACATTTACCCGAACTTTAACCGTCCGGGTTTTTTCATTTAACACCGGATCGATAAAAGCGATCCTGCCTTTGAAGGTTTCCCCAGGATACGCCTCAGTTGTAAACTCTACGATTTGACCGTAGCGAATCCAGGAAAGATCGGATTCGTACGCATCCATTTTCACCCATACCCGGGAAAGGTCGGCAATGGTATATATTTTGCTCCCGGTTTTGACATACATCCCTTCCACGGCATTTTTATGGATAATAATACCGCTCATGGGGGAATAAATAGTCAGGTGGTCCGTGGGTTTTCCCCTCTTTTCGATCTCTTTTATTTGCGCCGCGGGTAATCCCCACAGTTTCAGTTTTTCCCGGGCAGCATTGACCGTGGTCTTGCCAGAGCCGAATTTCCTGTACGCTTTCAGCGCTTGTAAAAGTTCCTGCTGGGCGCTGATCAATTCAGGGCTGTAGAGGTACACCAGGTGATCCCCTTTGCGTACGGTTATACCCGTATAATCTACATAAAGCCGGTCGATCCGGCCGGGGACACGGGACGTGATGTAGCCCAACCGGGACTCGTCATATTCCACCTTTCCCACCATCCGAATGATAGTAGAAACAAAGCGGCGCTCCACCGGCGCCGTTTGGATATCTGCAAGTTTAATAGCCGTGGGGGAAAGTTTTAATTCCCTGGGACCGACTTCTTCTTCCTCAGTCGAAACCGGGATTAAATCCATACCGCAAATCGGGCATTTCCCCGGTTTCGGTTGGCGAATTTGCGGATGCATAGAGCATGTCCAGATTTGTTCTTTCTGCTTTGCACCTTCCACATGCGGTTCCGCCCCGTGGTCGTGCCCCGGGCGGCCTGTATCACCACCGGAACCACTGCCCCCGATCAAAAGTCCCAAAATAAAGACAACAACAACCACCGCCAGCACCGGCCAGCGAAACGGTGACTGCCAAAAGTCTTTTAAAAAGTCTTTTAAAATCTCTATTAACTTCTTCATTTGATCATTCTCCCAATTACTGATTACTCTTTACTTCTTACTTCTTACTAAGTTCTTTTCCTACCAACATCTGTAACTCTGCCAGCCGTTGAGCCCGCCGCGTTATCGCCTCTTCATACTCCAATTGGAAAGCCAGCAGCATACGCTGCGAATCGATAAAATCCGTAAAGTTTGCTTTTCCTGCTTCAAACGCTGAACGGGTTACCTCAAGGGCCTGGTTAGCACGGGGTATAAGCACCTTCTTGTAAAGCTCCATTTTCCGCAGAGCATCGCGGTATTTAAAAAATACCATCTCCAGCCGCGCTAACAAATTATTTTCTACTTCTTTTTTTTGATTCAATACGGCCCTGTACCTGTTACTGGCCTCTTTTACCGCTGCTTTATTTTTCTTGAACCATATGGGCAGCCGAAGTGACAACATTGCCGCCACAGGATCGTTCCCGCTGCCCGAAACACCCGGCATCCGGGCGTCGTCCGTGATCATGTAGTCGACCCCGATAGAAAAATCCGGGTAATAATTTTTCTTTGCCAGTTTAATATTGATCTGCTCTCTGGCTGCCATGAAATCCATGGATTTCAAACCGGGATTATTTTTTCTCAGTAACGCTGTCAGCCGGTCACGGGAGAGCTTAAGAAGTTCCGCTTCCACCGGTATTTCTTTGGGAACCGGCAGCGCAGCATCGAGTGAGCGATTCAAAGCGGTGTTTAACCTGGCTTTCACCGGTTCCAGGACATCCACCGCGCTTTTAAGCCGGTCTGTCAATTTATCGCGTTCCACCTGGATCCTGACTAAGTTCGCATACAACGCGGTTCCCGTGCGATACTTTGCTTCGATAACGCTTTCCAGGTGTTCCAGTAATTGAACATTCTCTTTTAAGATTGCAATCCTGCGGGTAATATAGTAATACTCGTAATACGCTTCCTTAACCCGGTAAAACAGGCTCAACTTTATATTTTCATATTGTTGTTTTTGTGCATTGGCCATTTCTGCGGCCGCGTTTCCTTTAAGTTTCAACTTACCGAACCAGGGAAACATCTGCATGATTCCCACCTTTGCCTGTTGGGGACCGACGCGGGTTTCGATCTCCCGGATAAAATAGGCAAAGGTCAATTGGGGATTGGGCAGGGCTTTCACCTGGGGAACTCGTGCCAGGGCTCCCTGCCATCGTTCAAATGCCGCTTTTAATCCCGGGTTATTCAACGCTGCCGCTGCCAGTAAATCTTGCAGCGTAGAATTCTCAGAAATTTCTACCTTTTCCAATTTTTGCTTCGCCTGTGATACCAGGGAAAAGGTGCTTACCATAAGGAAAAACATTAACACAACCAATTTTGTGGTATTTATGGTTAAAAAATTTTTTTTCATTCCTTTTTCTCCTTATTATTTCTTATGGGATTGGCAATAAGGACAATCGCAGGGTTTAGAGGAGTGGGCCATGGCGGAACCCAGACCCTCAATCAGGCAACTGCACTGCTCCGGGTTCATATATTTCCGGATATGGATAATTTCTTCGATGGTATTTTGCTGGATTTTTTTCTGCAAGTTGCTGATATTTTCCAGGCAGTTGTTTATGGCATTTTTATCCACCGGGTCGGATTTAAGGGCGGTCAGGAGTTTTTCCTGGCATTGGGCGATTTGTTTTTTAATGGCTTCGTTTTCCCGGTGCAATTTTGCCCGGATGGGTTCCATCTGCTTTTTCTGTTCATCTGTTAAATTCAGGTTCGATTGAATTTCCGGTGATGCGGAAAGGGCAGGATGGGCAGTAAGGAGGTGGATGATAAACGCAGCATTAAAGCTGAGGGATAGAAATAGAACAATGGTAAGAATGATTTTGCCGGTTATCATTTCATTACCTCCTTGTAAGCCTGGCTGATGCTGCCGGGATAATCAGGCTGCAGCGTATCCAGGTTGAGTGTTAAAACCACCGGTTGAGGTTGTATGAAGGGAGTGGATTTCTTTTCCACGCCGTTGATAAGGAAGAAATTAATCATGGTCAAAATAATGAACAAGAAGCTGTAAAGAAGCGCGTATTTTCTCAGGGGTTTCCATATTGCCGGGTATCCAGAAGGTTCCCGGTCTTTCAAACGGGCCTTGATGCGTTGAGCCAGGAAGGGATTTTCATTGGCCTTCCGGCTCAATTTCTCGTTATGCAATTGAATCAATTCCTCTATTTTCATTGGTTCACCTTTTTTATTATTTCTTAGACAGGTGGCGTAAAAAAACCTTGCTAAAGAAATCAGAATTTACAGGATTTGTTTGATAAACAGGATTTTTGTGGTAAAATAGGACAGAAAACGGAGGTAAATAAAATGGAAACAGTTGAGGCATCGAGTCAATCGACAGCCGCGGCTTCAAGAAAAAAGATGGATGCCCTTATATCCATAGGGGCCGAGAAAGTCGTTGATAACGCTTTAAATAAAGTGATAAGCTACCAGTTGGCTAAATACCGGAAATTTATCGATCAAATAAATCATGAACTGGAAACGTTTGAAATGAATTATAAGATGTCTTCAGAAGAATTTTACAATAAGTTTGAAGCGGGAGAATTGGGAGATGAGGGTGATTTTTTTGAATGGAGTAGTTTATACGAGAATGTACTTCTTTACAAAGACAGGATAAAAGAATTGAACCCACTGGTTACCGAATGATAGAAAAATATTTGAAAGAGCTCGATGATTTCATTCTGGCAGCAGATGAAATTTCAGATGTAAAAATTCTGCGAAGATCGATTTGGGATACCGAATTAGAAAAAATTGGGATTTACCGGTACACGATGGCTCTGATGACAATGTAGTAAGCCATAAGGAGATAAATGGTTTAGAGGTTATATCGAAGATTATTGATGAAATCGGTAGATAACGAGAGCTAACCTCACCTAATGTTTTTTAGCCCGGCCCTTTTTTTTCTTTTAAAGCCCTTTCATTTCTTCATGCGGAAAGGAAGGATGGTTCTTAAAATCATTGTGAAAATCCTCAAAACGTCTTTCCCACGCTGCTTCATCTTTTAATATACCGGCATAGATTTTTTTGGCTTTTTTCAAATAACCAATGCACTTAGCAATCGTTTGCGGTTTCCCACGAGTGACCGTCTTATAAACCCTTTGCCAGTAGTACTCAACAATTTCTCCCGGGAATTCATCCTGCAACTTTTCGGCAAATTCATCGCACAGCCGTAATAGCTGGGCATCGGTGTGTTTCATTTGCTGTGTCTCCAAAATGATTGCCACGATCTCTTTTTTCATACCCTTTTCCCAGCAAAACGTGAGATAATCGGAAATATTTTGCTGTCTAACATACTCCAGGAATTCCGGTTTTATCCTTTTCCAGTCGGCTTTTTTCAAATGCTCCCTCATCTTTTTAAGATAGTGTTTGATTCGTATATACTCGTCGTAATGACCGCCGTCCCTGAGAGATTCGTACCATAGTAATAAAATATCCTTCGCCGTTGCATAGTCTTTTTGGCTGCTATTGTGTCTAAATAACCGCTCCAATAACTCCGGCTCTTTGCTGCCTTGTTTTATCATGGCCTGAGAAATTCGCTGAAGGTTGGTTATATCTTTCGTGGAAAAATAGTGATTAAAGAGAAATCCATACAATTCTTTTAAACTCCCTGTGCCCTTCGCTATCCCCTTTTCCGCGGTTTCCACCGCTGTTTTAACCTTTTTTCTTCTCTTGTAAAAGGTCGTCAGTTCCCAGTAATCGTTACCAGAATAAAGGTGCTTCACTCGTTTTTTCAAATATTGATCAGTATTTTTCAAATGGTACCTGTAAATATCCATGATCAGCCTGTTTTCCTTCCTGCCTGCTTTTTCCTCCAGTTTTTTAATAAGATATTCCCAATCGTCATCTTTTTTACAAATATTAAAGAGGGTATCGATCAAGATATCCCCGAACTCGGATTTCGTTTGCCTGTATTCGCTGAACATTTCATCTATGAATGCGAATTTGGCCTCTGTAGAAACCTGTTTCTTTTTTATTAATTCCGATATTATATTCATCCGCTGCTGGATCCTCTGCTTTTGCAGGGGAGTGAGGCTGGGCTCGTTGGATACGGAGCGAATCGACTGAACCCTATCCCAGTATTCCATGAGTAATTCATCGTTCGGGTTGATACGTTCCTTTTCTACTACTTCCCGGGCTTCCGCTAGAACCGCCTTCTTTGCTTTTTTATTAATCCATTTTGATACGACCCGATTCGCTTCCGGCGTTATTTCCAGGAGGTGAATGGCCAACTGGTATAAATCGGTTTTTTTCAAAGCCCTTAATTCATTTTTTGCAGAACGTTTCGGTTTTTTCTGGTTATCTTTGCTCATTTCTGCCATTATTTTAACCTAAAGACGTCAAAATGTAAAACCCCGGCGTAAAGTGAGTGAATTTTTTGCCTGAATCCATTTTTGTCATTTCACAGCTTTTTCACTCCCTCCAAAAAAGCGCCGTAGCTTTTAAACTCTTTCTTCAAATTCCCAATACGACGTTCCCACGACTTTTTATCTTTTAATATATTCATATAGATTTTTTTGGTTTTTTTCAAATAATTTATGGCCTTCGCAATCGTTTGACGATTTCTCAGGGCAATATTCTTATAAGTCCTTTTCCAGTAGTATTCGACAATTTCCCCCGGGAAATCATTTTTCAATTTCTCGGCAAATTCATCGCACTGCCGTATCAGCACGGGACGGTTGCCTTTCTTTTTCAGTTCCGCCAACATGACTTCCAGGATTTCCTTTTTCATACCCTTTTCCCAGCAAATTTCGAGATAATGGCAAATATTGTCCTGTTTAACATAATCCAGGAATTCCGGTTCTATCGTTTTCCAGTCGGACTTTTTCAAATACTCCCTCATTTTTATAAGATGGTTTTTGATTTTTATGTTATCTTCTGGTTGGCCGCTGTCTCTGACAGATTTGTACCATCGTAATAAAATATCCTTTGCCCTGGCATAGTCTTTGTTTCTTTTATGGTATTTAAATAATCGCTCCAATAACTCTGGCTCTTGGCTGCCTTGTTTTATCATCGCCTGAGAAATTCTCCTGAGGTTCTTCATATCTTTATTATAGAAATAGTGAGTAAAGAGGAATTCATACAATTCTTTTAAACTTCCTGTGCCCTTTAATATTCCTTTTTCTGCGGTTTCCACCGCTTTTTTAATCTTCCTTTTTTCCCTGTAGAAGGCTGCCAGGTCCCAGTAATCGTTACCGGTTTTAAGATGTTTTCTTCGCTTTTTTAAATATTGATCTTCATTTCTCAAATAGTACCTGTAAATATCCATGATCAGCTTGTTTTCCTTCTCACCCGCTTTTTCCTCCAGCTTGTTAATGAAGTATTCCCACTCATCCTTATTTTCGCATATTTCAAACCCGGTATCGATCAAGATATCGCCGAACTGGGACTTTTTTTGCCAATATTGGCTGAACAATTCATCCATGAATACGAATTTGGCCTCTCTTGAAATGTGTTTCGTTTTTATCAGTTCCATTATTTTGTTTATCCAGTCCCAGAGGGCAGTTTCATTTTTGCGGGGGCCGCCGTCTGACTCCTTTGATTCGGAAATAATAGGCTGGAGGTTATCCCAGTATTCCATGAGTAATTCATCGTTCAATAGGGTATCGTCCTTTTTTGCTCGGGGTGGAACCACTTTTTTTACATTTTTTTTAATCCATTTGGATGCTATCCGCTTCGCTTCCGGCGTTATTTCCAGGAGATGAATGACCAACTGGTACAAATTTATTCTTTTTAAAGCCGCTAGTTCTTTTAGTTGTTTATCTTTCACTCTTAACTCCTATAATGACGGAAAGTGTTCCATAATAATATCCTTTACCGTAAGGGGTTTGAAATAATTATTATAAAGATAGCCATTTAAATTTTCAACAAGATAAAAGAAAAAAATATTTTTTCTATTCTTCTATTGAAAATTTAAAATTACTTTTTTAGAATATATACTTACTTCAGAGGATGTTTAAATGAGAAGAGTTTAGTGATTCATATGGGCAAGGTGAGAAAACAAAGGAAGTTTGACGGCAAAAGTAAGGAGGGGAAAAAAAGATGGACGCGGCAAAGATTTTAATTGTAGAAGACGAGACCATCGTCGCTTTAGACATTAAACGGCGATTAGTCAAGTTAGGTTATGATGTGGCGGCTGTTGTGGCCACGGGTGAGGAAGCCATTGAAAAGGTAGAAGAGACCCCTGTTGATTTGATATTGATGGATATCTCGCTGCCGGGAGACATCGATGGGATTGAGGCGGCAAAACGTATCCAGGGTCGTTTTGATATCCCGGTTGTATACCTGACGGCCCATTCTGATAAAGCCACGTTGGAACGTGCTATAGTCACTGAGCCTTTTGGTTATATTGTTAAACCATTTGACAAAAAGACCCTTTATGCTGCCATCGAGATGGCTATCTATAAACAGCGGATGAAAGTGAAAATAAAGGAGAAAGATGAGAACTTCAGGAATCTTGCTGAAAACACCAGGGATGGCATTTTGATAGCCACGGTTGATGGCAGTCATGTTTATGCGAACCAACGTGCCACTGAGATCACAGGATACAGCGCTTCCCAACTGTTAAAGATATGTTTGGGTGAGTTTGTGGACCTCGATGATAATGGCAGGGTAAGTGAGAACTGGTTGGATGAGACGTTTGTTCATAAAAGAAGCGAGAAAACCATCAGGCGGGAAAACGGGGCCATTACCCTGGAGATGACGGCTACCAAAACCATTTGGCAAGGGCAGCCTGCTCTCCTGGTTCTTTTTGGAGATATTTCCCAGATCAAACGCGCAGAGGAGGAAAGGGATAGACTTCTGGCTTACATGGAGCAAGCTCGAAAAATGGAGGCACTGGGTACCCTGGCTGGTGGCATTGCCCATGACTTTAACAACATACTGTCTATTATTCTTGGTTTTACGGAATTGGCAATGCTTGAAATACCAGGGGAGAGTACAGCCTACCCTAAGCTGGAACGAGTGATCTACGCTTGTTTACGTGCCAGTGATGTAGTGAAACAAATTATGACCTTCAGCCACCTGGCCGGGGGAGACTTGAAGCCGGTACGGATCAGTCCGCTAATCAAAGAGACCCTTAGACTTATGCGGATAACTATTCCCTCAACCGTTGAAATCCGGGAGTATATTGCGTTGGAATCCGATGTGGCCCTGGCAGATCTTGCGCAGATAAATCAAGTATTTATCAATCTTTGCAACAATGCCGTTGATGCGATGAGAGAGAAGGGAGGCGTCCTGGAAGTTACCTTGGAAGAAGTGGAAATCGAGGAGGGTGCTGGCATGTCAATTCCTGGTTTGGAGCCGGGTCATTTTATTAAACTCACGGTTGCTGATACGGGTCATGGCATGGGTCCTCAATTGATGAAGCGGATTTTTGAGCCTTATTTTACCACCAAAGATGTGGGAGAGGGCACAGGAATGGGGCTTGCTGTGGCTCATGGAATCGTAGGCGTCCACGGTGGTACAATAACCGTTCAAAGCGAGCCGGGGAAAGGCGCAGCTTTCAACGTTTACCTTCCTAAAAGTGAGATAGAGGTTAGTCCGGATATTATAGCAGCCGAGCTTACTCCCACAGGGCATGAGCGTATCCTTTTCGTAGATGACGAGGAAGATGTAATCGATTTGGTTAAGCAAATGCTTGAATACCTGGGCTACCAGGTGGTGGCAAAAAGCAGCAGTCTTGAGGCCCTGGAACTTTTCAAAGCAGACCCGGAACAATTTGATATGGTCATTGCTGACATGGTCATGCCAAATATGACAGGTACGGAGCTGGTCAAAGAAATCTTGAAAATCAGGCCTGATATCTCTATTATTATTTTGACTGGCTATTTGGAACGGATCAGTGAAGAAGAGGTTGACGCCATAGGCATTGATGCTGTTTTAAGGAAGCCTGTGGTTATGGATAAGCTAGCCCAAACAGTTCGGAAAGTATTAAATGGAGTATAATAAGTACTTTTCCATATTTGATTGTAGGAATTTTTGTGGTAAAATAGGACAGAAAACGGAAGTAAATAAAATGGAAACAGTTGAGGCATCAATTCAATTGACAGCCGTGGCTTCGAGAAGAAGATGGATGCCCTTATATCCATCGGAGCCGGGAAAGTCGTTGATTAGTGGTCAGGAGGTGACCTATGATTCAAACAATAGAAGCTGTGGTCAATGAGCAGGGCGAGGTGCGCTTGCTTCAGCCTATCCGCCTGTCAACCGAACGACGTGCACTGGTAACGATATTGGAAGAAAAACCGGTGATAAATGTACCTGAAACGGCTCTGCTAAGTGAAGCATCCCTGGCAGAGGATTGGAATAGACCGGAGGAGGACGCGGCATGGTGAAACAAATAGGTGCTCTCAAAGGGGAAGTATTGAGAACCATCGTAGAGACCGTAGTCGATATTTTCCGTTCGGGACTGGAATCATAGGTAATTAAGTTTTCTTCTTATTTCCTTCGTGTGATGAAAAGCACCTTCGTATGTTATACGTACTCGTTTAATATATTATTTTAACCCAAAAAAGTAAAACACCGGCGAAATTTTTGAGAACTTAAAAAAGGGTGGAGGCAAATTGCCACCCCCCTTTTAATTGATACTCCCGGGGGAAACAAAGAATAAATTGTGCCAATACAGAAGGAATATTCCGTATAATTCAATCGATACCATCCCCCAAAGCAGAACCTTTTAAAAGATCGAAGACTAATACAAATTCTTTGACACTTTTCTTATTTAACAACCGGAATATTCTGGACAGCCACCAACTTTTTAAAACCTTCGATACAGATTATTCCTGTGTAATGGGTCGCTTCTTGGTTTACATCTTCTGCAATGAGTTGAATGTTTACAAATACTTTAGAAGGAAATTTTGCGATTATCCAGTTCGACAAAGTTCCTTTTCCTGCTTCTCTACCTCCTATTTTAACGGTAACCCAATACATATCTCCAAAATTATCAACTAAACCCGTATCACTGTTGCGATCAGCCAATATCTTTACTTCTCTATCTTCGCTTCCGTTATTCATAAGCGAAACCGAGCAAATGATATCCTTCTCTTTTCGTCTGCATACACCCGGCTTACAGATAAAGCCATCTACTTTTACGGTTTTGCCCCAGGAAGAACGAGTCGAAGTAGTTGTACCACCTGGATCCATTTGAAATCCGTCACCGATACCTCTTTCCAGTAGTTCCTCGATGGCTTTGGTTTTGGGAATGTTTGCCGTCACAGCTCCGATTAATTTAGCGGTATTAACATCCAGGATTTTAACAGTAACTCTTACACTGTCGCCGAAAGGCGTAATCGTACCTGTTATTAATGCGTCTACACCAGCTATCTGGCCCAACTTTTGCGTGGATTTCTTATCGATAAGCCCTGTAAAGGAGAGCTTATGTTCTTTCAACAGGGCTTTCAAATGGAGTCTGTCTACAACCTCAAACCCCTTACCTGAGGCGGATATGGCCACAGATAATTCCTCAGAAAGAAATCGCCCCAGTTCCATCACATTACCTTGAAGATCGTTAAAATCTACAATGGCGACTGTTTTCTTGCCAGCTTCTCCTATTTTTTGGGCTAATTCCTGAGAAATGTTCTTGATTTCCTTTTCATAGGAAAAAAGAAACAATTGGATTGATAATCCTAAAATAAGGAAAAGAACCCATTGAAAAAATCTTTTCGCTTTTGTATTCATTTTCATCGCTGTCCTCCCGGAAAACTTATTTTAAAGAGCCTCCTTTAAAAGCTTCTTAAGATTATTATGAACCTTTTCTATTGCATTTTTCTCCGCGTCTTTGTTTGAAAAACCCGGACCAATTGTTGATATACTGGTGGAATTCACTACCTTAATTGGATTGGTGGCGATAATTTTGATTTGAAGGGTAAGGTCGGAACTTATAACATTCGAAACCTGTGGATTTGTTCTAAATTTAGAAAATTTCTTTACCAGTATAATATAATCAGTATGTTTATTCATGGCGAAAGACCTGACCAGGTCTAAATTTCCTGAAAATAATGTTTCAAATTTTCCGTCTTTAATAAAAGGCTTCTTGAAGAGAGACAGTATAGGATTTTTTCCCTGTTCTTTAAGAATTGAAACAAGTTTTTTTTCAATATTATGCTCTTCATGAAGCAACTTATCGACTGCCAATATTGCAACTTCGTTTGATCCGGGAGGATTTGTGGAGTGAAGGTTTATATATTTTTGTAAGTAGGCGAGAAGTTTTTGTCTTCTTTTTTCTGCTTCTTTTTTTTTCTTTTCAGCAGCGATCTTTTCCTGATTTTCTCTTATTTTCTCCTTTAAAAGATGGATTACATCGATTGTCACCGGTTTCAGTCTAACATTATATGTGGGATGGAAGCCCGGACCGTCAAAGAATTCTAAAGAACCTTGATTATCCTGGTAATACCATATTTTGGGTTCTCCTGAGATGGAGTCAAAAAATTCGACCTCTTCCGGGGATGTCACTGCAATTGGTTTGGGATACAAATTCATTGACTGCTTTTTGTGCTTCTCTATTATTTCAGGAGTAACGGGTTTAAGTTTGATCCCATATTTGGGATCGTGTCCCTTAGAATCAAAATAACGAATACCCTCCGGGGTTTCGGCATACCATTTTAGTGGCCTGCCTGAGTCATGGGCAAAGTAACTTTCCTTACTTAGAAAGTACATACTAAGAAAGAAGATGCCAATATAGACAATTATGATTACCCTGGCAAGCTTTCGATGAGACCTGGTGGGTTTATCTTTAGAAAAACTGATTCTAAATCTAATTTTGAATAATTCACACAGTGCCCAGAAAAAGGGTATTAATGATAAGGTGACTATACCTTTGACCAGCCAGTAACTCATCCCGGAGATGTTGATTATACTTTGCACAACATAGCCGAAAATGAAATGATAAATCCCCCTTGGCAGCAAAAAGGTTACAAATAAAATAATAAGGGCACCAAGAATGATAATAATCTTAATTGTCCTTTCTTTTTTTTCCGTCACCACTTTCCTCCAAACAGTAATTATTTCCTGTTCTCTGCTTCTTTAGAAAATTATATATAACACAACTCCATTAAAAAAACAACAATAAGATTCCCCAAATGTAAATATCGTTCGGAAATATTTTTTGCCTGGGATACTTTCCTTAACGTTAATGTCACAACCTTGAAACCCTTGGATTTTGAGCGAGTAAAGAATTTCAGCCTGGAAGAGTTTAAACCCTGGCATATCTATACACGCCTTTGATATTATTAATTAAAAATTCTCCGGCTGATTCCGCATTGAGCATACTGTCATATATCGTTTCCGGGACATCGAAATATTGATAGACATACCCGTTTTTAAATTCCACCTCTAATGTTTGAGTGCCAGGATCGTAACCGACACTCACAACGTTGGAAGGAGTCACGTGAATTCTATTCATTGTGGTTCCTCCCTTTTTCTTTTTAAGCATTCTTGTCCGATTCCTTTATCTATAAAAGCATCAACAGATTCCCATTCTTCTAAATTTCTACCCAACCTGGCATCCTCCATTGCTTCTAAGGTTTCTTCATCAGGAATTTTAGCCTCACAATACAATCCTTTTTTCAGTTTAATCATTTTGAAAAATATCCACCACCTCTTCTTTTAGTTCCGGTTCGATTCTTAATCTTATAAATGCTGATTTTCCCATATTGCACCTCTTTTAAAACGGTATCACATTTGAGATACAGGTGAATTATAGTATAAAAAGTCTTTTTGTCAACCGATTACCCCAAAGTTAATGAGTAAATTTTTTTTCGGGTCCTCTTTTTCTTCCTGTAAATGCGGTGGTTTAGATAGAAAAAGTAAAAAAAATAAGCCCGAAAGCGATTCTCTGAGAAAAATGCTCCCCGTAAGTTGGACGTTTGAAAACGTTGATAATTCACCAATACCGGCAAATGTCGCCAGGATAAAATACCTAAAATTTTTACATTCCTTAAACCTATATACACATTTTTTTTCAAAAAAAAATATTTTTTTTAAAACTATTTGGGGCATTTTTCCGTATAAATTACTTAGGTTGAAAAATGACAGAAAGTATTGCCCCATTGTTCTATTTGCTGCGCAAAATAATTGGGAAACCAATTTCACGCCAAAAAAACCTTCCCCGCTGCGGGGACATATTTCTGCATGAGAGTGAAGCCGTCCCCGCCTGGGGGAAAACGTCCCCGCTGCGGGGGAACAATCCCCCCTGTGGGGAAACGATCCCCGCCCGGGGGAAAGCGTCCCCGCTGCGGGGAAACGATCCCCCCTGCGGGGAAACGATCCCCGCTCGGGGGAAAGCATCCCCGCTGCGGGGGAACAATCCCCCCTGCGGGGAAATGATCCCCGCCCGGGGGAAAGCGTCCCCGCTGCGGGGAAACGATCCCCCCTGCGGGGAAATGTCCTACTTCATGGGTAATGCCTACCCGGGAAAAGGTAAAAAAAAGATACCATGTGAAGGGTATTTCCCGCAAAGACCACGGCCTCCCCCATACCAGGAAAGGAATATCAAAAAAGCGGTGAAGAATAACGGTTTTTTCGTATTAAAATTAAAATTAAAAATTAATCGAATAAGGAGTATAATATGGGACGTAGAAAAACATCTTATGCGGAACGGATCAATAAAGCCAAGGTAATGTCTGCGGGTTTCAAAAAATACACTGAAAGGTTAGCCCCCAGGGGCGGCGGTGAAGAATTTCAGTTGAGGTTGAGCACCCAAAGAGAAACCGCCCAGGGACTGGATGATGAACAGGAAAGCTTGAAAGGTCAGCTTAAAGTAAAGACAGAGGAACTGGAGACAGCCATGGATGACTTGGGCGAGACGATGTCAGAAGGAAAGAAGATGGTAAAACTTGAAATGCCTCAACCCACCTGGGTGGAGTTCGGTATTGACGACATTCAGTAAAAAGTGCCGACTAATGGTTTTTGAGATTCGTTTTCCGCTTTACGCTTTCGGTTATTCACCGGGACCAGGTCCGGTGCCTGGTTTCATGAGTTAATCGAAGGAGGGCAGGGGGACCTGATGAGGCGCTGGCACAACTTGCCATATCAGGTCTCACCTGCCCGGTTTTTTAGTCGGTGAACATAAAATAAAAAATTGGTAGGTGCATACGTGCTGTGCTGCCGTATAAACCATTAATCAAGCCAATTGCTCCCTAATTAAACAAATAAACTCCACAAATAACCACCGGCTTTCAACAGGAACAAATACATTATACCAAAAATATGAAAAAAATCAATTTTATAAGAATTTCAAAAAAATCCAAACCTTTTCGCAGGTTTTTACGTATTTCATTTATAAGGTATTTTCGTTATAATATTCTCTTATTAAGAAAAAAGGATTGGTCATGGAACTTAGATTGTCGGAAGAACTGTTACTAGTAGCGTTAAACCAAAAAACAGGAACCATTGCCCCATTCAAACCCATGGTTTTTAGATACACCCTGGCAGCGGCAGTTTTACAGGAATTGTTTATCCGCCAAAAACTGGAATTTAAGGGGGAATTGGTTAAGGTAATCAACAACGAACCTCCTGGGGACGTTATCCTGGATAAGGCCCTTAAGATAGTAACGGACTCACAAAAGGAGAAAAAGGTCCAGCAATGGGTCTCTAAATTGGGGGGGAAATCAAAGGAATTTAAGAAAATATTACTGGAGGACCTGGTCAACAAAAGTGTGCTGCGGTCCTTAGATGAACACGAGCCGCCCGGGGCGTTTTCCAGGAAAATAATACGCTTCAGGATCTGGCATGACAGGCCCTTCGTAAGACTCCATAAGCAGCTTCACGATATCCTGGTATATGGCAAGGAACCGGATAGCAAATCCCTGAGGTTGATCGGCCTGATCAATGCCTGCAAGCTCACCCGGAATATTTTCAATGACAGGAGAGAACAGGAGATCGCTGAAGAGCGTGTTAATCTGCTCTCAAATAATGATGTGTTTAAAAAGGGCGTTAAAAGCGCGGTGAATACAGTTCGGTGGTCTGTGGCTTCCGGTATTTTTTCCGCTGCAATGGGTTTATTAAAAGAAGTTTGCTAGTACGCTGGCCGAAAATAAGGTTAAGGTTGAGGTTAAGGTTAAGGAGAAAAAAGAACTTACAATAAAATCTTTTTATAATATGCTTTTCAAGTTCTTTCTCAACCTCAACCTTAACCTCAACCTGAGTTCTCAGACAGGCTCCTGGGGTTTTACACACTTGCGAATCTTTTTCATGGCTTTATGGATTAAGGACTCCACCGCAGAGACCGAGGTTTTCATGATGGTTGCGATTTCCTTTTGTTTCAAATTGTCAAAGTGAAAAAAATAAAAGGCGGTTTTTTCCCGGTTCGATAACCTGCCAATACAATGCTCCAGTTTTTCGATTTTTAGATTCTCAATTTCCTCTTTTTCGAGTCTGACTGCGGGGTCAACGTCAACAGCATCGCCATCGGTGGAAGGATAGGTAATCTCCGGGTGGCCTGCTGCGCTTTCAAAAGAAATAAATTCAACAATTTTTTTCCGGTTGATATGATTGATGATGGTATTGACAGCAATACGGTAAAGCCAGGTATATATATTGGATTCTCCTTTAAAGGTGGATTGTTTCTTCAATACTTTGATAAATATATCGTGGAGGATTTCCTCGGCTTCTTCTTCATTGTGGAGATAAAAAAGGCACAGTTTGTAAAGCTTCTGATGGTATTGTTCAACAATTTCATCGATATCCATTTCCTTCTAATGTGCTCCATGTTTTTTGAGGACAGGAATGATTTCAATGCATCTGAACAAGCGGGCAATTATTAGGGGTCTAAGTCCTGTGTGGGTGACGGCGTTGGCATTGGCGCCCCGTTTAAGCAGGAGCTCTACCGCTTCTTTTTGTCTGCCGTAGATGGCTTCACAGAGGGGAGTCCATCCCATATTGGTTCGGCCTTCCAATTTAGCCCCCTTGGACAGCAGGTATTCCACCACATCCAGGTGACCATAGTGCGCGGCAATGTGCAGCGGGGTAAACCCATAATTGTTTCTTATCTTTATCCGGGCACCGGCAGCCACCAGCATTTGGGCAATATCTTTTTGACCCACCGCATGCAGCGGGACCGCCCCGTCCGTTGTCGGTTCATCGACTTTTGCGCCCCTGGAGATCAATAATTGCACCATGTCTTTTTTGTTTTCGCTGACAGCGCCGTAAAGGGGGGTGATTCCGGTTCGGGTTTTGGCATTCACGTGGGCACCGGCGCCAATTAATTGGCGGGCTACCTGCAGGTTTCCGCCGATGGTGGCATAGTGCAGCGGTGTGATGCCGAAACGGTTTTTAGAATTAAGCCATTTGGGGTTGGTTTCCAGGAGTCTTTTTACTAATTCGAGGTCACCTTTTTGGGCGGCAATATGAAGTGGGGTATTGCCCAGCCAGAACCTGGCATCCTGGTCCGCGTATTTGGCAATGAGTACCTCTGCGGCTTCCCTGAGTTTACGTAAGGATTCCGGGTTCAATCCTACTTCGATCATTTCTTTTTTGAGGGTCATAACAGCCGAAACAGGATCCGGTGTTTTAGGTTCCCCAAATTTCGGTTGTTTGGCGCTTCGGGTTGACTTACCAGGGAACAACAGTTCCCATAGTTCTTTGGGCACATCGGATGCTGAAAAGATACCTGAGGAAATATGGGCGGCTGTTTCTTTATCTTTTATGATTGCCCCGTTTTCCAGGAGCAATTCAAAAATTTTATGGTTTCGTTTGAGGGCGGCCAGGTGAAGGGCAGTAAATCCGAATTTATCCGTTTCATTGATTCTTGCGCCTTTTTTAATAAGTAATTTCGTCAATTTGAAATGCCCGTGGAGGGCAGCCAGATGAAGGGGAGTCCAATGGTATTGATCTTTGCTGTTGACCAGTTCGGGTTTTTTCCCCAGTAGTGTTTTAATTTTTTTGATATTTCCTTTTTTGGCCAGGTGATGGACCTCCCCGGCAAACAAAGGAGTAACCAAAATAGAGAAGATAAATATTAATGATAAGCCGTTGATTTTAGTTTTCTTTTTTTTCATTCATATCTCCTTAATCATTTAAACGGTTTCCTTGATTTCATGATCTAATTATAGTTTAAATATCGATGGATTTCAATGGTTTCTGGTTGATGCCTTCGGCGACCAGGGGGTTCTTTTGAAAAACCACCCCCTGGACCCCCGTAAAACTTTTTATTAAAGGGTCTTTGTGTACCTTTGTGACTGTTTCTATTTATTTACATTTGATGACCACAAACGTAATGTCATCATCCTGGGGCTTGCCCTGGAGCCAATTTTCACCGGCTTTTACCAGGTGATGGATAATCTCCTGGGGTTTGCATTCGGTTTTCTCAGCGAAAAGCCGTTCTACCCGATCATAACCGAACATTTCTCCCTTAGAGTTGAATAACTCAGGCAAACCGTCGGAATAAAGCAGTAAGATGTCTCCTTTTTGAAGTGTGATTTCCCGTTGCTGATAATTGCATTCGGGGCATGCGCCCAAAGGCATGCCTTTCAGGGTAAATTTTTCTATTTTTTTGTGCTTTGCGCGGTAAAGCAAGGTCGGGGGCATGGCGGCTGAGGAGAATTGCACGTGATTTTTGTCGATTTCCATGATGGTTAATGCCATGTACAAATTTTTCAAGCGCATGTGGCGAATCGTATGGTTGACTCTCTGGAAAAAGGATTTGAAGTCCAATTGATATTCGTCTGCACAAAAAAGGCCCTTGATGACGGAAACCATGGTGGCGGCTTTTAGGCCGTGGCCGGTGGCATCACCCACAGCTATGGCCAGGGCATTGTTTTCACCCAGGTGGAAATCATAATAATCACCCCCGACTTCAACAGCAGTTTCCAGGTAGGCGGCAATTTCAAGACCGGGGTAATCCGGGATGGTTTCCGGCAGCATGGCTAACTGGAAATTCCGGGCTTCTTCCAGTTCGTGGGTTTTACGTTCGTTTTCCGCTTTTATGGCGCTGGCCCGGGCTTCCATGGCCCGGGCTTTCAACTCGGTTTCCCTTAACTCCATTTTAGCCCCTTCCCGCTGCAATTCAAAACGCCGGATTGCATAAAGAATCCCCACCAACAGCAGCGCGTAAATACCATACGCCCATATGGTTTTCCAGTAGGGGGGATGGATAACAACTTTAACGGCAATACCGCTTTCATTCCATATACCGTCGTTATTGGAACCTCTTACCCGGAACACATATTTGCCCGGGTTCAAATTGGTGTAAGTGACAAAGCGGCGGGTACCACTATAAATCCAATCGTTATCAAACCCTTCCATTTTATAAGCATACTGGTTTTTCTGGGGGTTGATATAACTTAAAGCTGCAAATTCAAAGGAGAACACGTTATGACGGTGTGATAATTCGATTTCCTGTGTTTCCGATATGCTCTTGGGCAGCGGGGTTTCGCCTTTCTTAGCGATTTTTACCGGACGGTTGGAGATTTGAAAGTCAGTGATCACAATGGGGGGAATAAAGGGATTGTCTTTGATTTTTTCCGGGAAAAAGGCATTAAAACCATTGACACCGCCAAAAAACATCTCACCGCTGCTGCTTTTGTAGTAAGCCCTGCCGTTGAATTCATTACTCTGAAGTCCGTCATGGACATCATAGTTTCTAAATTCTCCTTTCCCGGGGTTGAACCGTGATAATCCTTTATTGGTACTGATCCAGAGGCGGCCGGTTTTATCGGCCAGGATCCCGTAAATCACATTATTGGACAGGCCGTGGGTTTCATTGTAGTGTTTAAAGGTTTTTTTCACGGGATCAAATCGATTCAGCCCGCCGCCGATGGTCCCGGCCCAGATGATACCGGAGTGGTCTTGATAAATGGCAGTTACGATATTATTACTCAAGCTGTTGGGGTTGCCGGGAATATGACGATAATAGGTAATGGAGGGGGGGGTGGTTTTGGGGTCGAATCTATTTAATCCCCGGGTAGTGGTAATCCAGAGCACGCCTGAAGGGTCTTCAATGATGGAATACACCAGGTTGCTGCTTAAGGAGTTGGGGTTTTGGTCCTGGTATTGAAAGCGGGTAAAGGTTTTGTTTTGGGGATTGAAAGCATTGATGCCACCGCCCCAGGTACCGATCCAGAGGACATCAGAGCTGTCCTGGAGAATGCAATATATGGTATCGCTGCTGATGCTGGTGGGGTTACCGGGTTCAAAGCGGTAATGGGTAAAGATTTCGGTTTTCCTGTCGAAGGCATTAAGCCCATAACCGTCAGTGCCTACCCAGAGTATTCTCCGGCTGTCTTCGTAGATGGCGCGGACAATATCACCACTGATACTGTTTTCATCGGGGGTTCCGGGGGGTGAGACAGCAGCGAGGTAATGGGTATATTTGTTTTGTTGGCGGTTGAATTTGGTGAGCCCGCCGCCCTGGGTGCCGATCCAGGTTATGCCGTCCCGGTCCTGGCAGATGGCCCATACCATGTTATTTTTTAAGCTGTTGGCTTCATTGGGAATGGCATGATAGTGAGTAAATTTCTCATTGGTACAGGTAAATTGATTAATGCCGCCTCCGGCGGTTCCCAGCCACAACATGCCGGATCGATCTTCGCAGGAGGATAAGACAAAATTGCTGCTCAAACTATCGGGGTTATCCGAATTATGAAGATAGTGGGTAATGGTTTTGGTTTTTCTATCGAACCTGGTGAGCCCGGCGCCCCTGGTACCGATCCAGAAATCTCCCGGGCGGCTTTCAAGAATGGTACTGATGGAATTGCTGTTCAGGTTACGGGTTTTGCTGGTGTCCACGGGAAAAGGTATAAAGGTTTCAGTGGTTCGGTTGAATTGATGAAGTCCGTCCGGGTCGGCGCCTACCCAAAAATTCCCGCTGGTATCTTCATAAATGGCACTGATGATAGTCGAATTGTCGTCATCTCTATCAGCCGGGTTCAGCCGGTAAGGGGTGAACCGGTTGGTTTGGGGGTTGTATTTGTGAAGGACGCCGCCTTCGGTTCCCACCCATAACACGTCGGCGCGGTCTTCATAAATGCAGTAAACCAGGTTCTTGACCAGGCCGGCCGGTGAGTTGACCGTATAGCGGGTAAAGGTTTCGGTTTTGGGGTCAAAGCGATTGATCCCATTATAATAGGTGCCTACCCACAACTGACCGAAGCGGTCTTGACAGAGGGAAGTGACGTGATTGCTGCTCAGGCTGAAGGGGTCATTTTTATTATAGAGGTAATGGGTAAAGGTTTCATTTTCGCAGTTGAAGCGATTGAGTCCGCCGCCCCGGGTACCGATCCATAATTGACCGGATTTGTCCTCCACAAGGGAACTAATCATGATATGGCTAATAGTGGTGGGGTCTTCAGGGTGGGGTTTAAACACGTTAAATTGGTATCCATCATATCTATTTAAACCATCCTGGGTACCGAACCACATGAACCCTTTACTGTCTTGCAAAATGCAGTACACGGTTGCCTGTGAAAGTCCCTGGTCCAGGGAGATTTGTTTGAATTGAATTTCCCGCATCCGCATGGCCCACAGGTTTGATATGAATACCAGCAAGAGTATCACGCCGTGAAACGTCATCCCCAGGCTGTTTTTTATGCTCCTCTTCATTGAATTTCCTTTTTATTAGAAATTGACTCCCCTTATTTTTACCCAGTTCAGGTAAAATGTCAAGTTTTGGGAAAACTGTTTTTAGCCGCGATGGCACGCGAAGAGAAGAAGACATGAAAATTACAAATTACAAATTCCAAATTACAAACAAATTCCAAATTACAATGACCGAAATTCCAAACAAGAAGTCCTGGGCATCTTACGGTTTACGGGACTGTTTTCGTGGCAAGAAGTAAAATGACATCCATGTGGCAGGATGGTTGGAGCCTTGTAACACAGGCTGACCATGTATGAAAAGTTTTTGGGGGTCCAGGACCCTTTTTACAAAAAGGGTCCTGGTCGCCGAAGGCATAAAAGAGAAGGGGCGCTATATATTATTAAATATATAACGCCCCTGAATTGGACAGTAATTAAACGTTTAAATTGTTATTTCCGGCCATGTGGTCATTTGAGATACGTGCCATAAATCGAGTAGATATAAGTGGTTTGTGTGCCGCTGCCAAAGGGATCAGGCATGCCGCCGGACCAGGTATCGCTGGATTGGTATCTCCCGGGTGAACCGGTTTGATAGCGAATCCCCGGGTTACTCTCATAGACCCAGGCCAGCCAGACGGTGCTGCCGCCCGCGACAAACGCGGGACTTTGCAGGTTAATGGTCTGCCAGCCGGCGCTGCTGTTGATGGTGGTGGCATTGGTGACACCTAACCGGTTCTGCGGTGTACCCTCGCCGTCGTACACACCCAGGATCAGCCCGCCGTTGCCGCCGGCGTGGTACATGGTGACGCTTTCGATGGTACCGTTCTCCGGCATGGTAAAGGGCATGGCTCGACGGTTGGCACTGACGGACGTACTGCCAAATATCGTGGTGTTACCAACAGTACCATAGCTAGGACCACCTGCCGGAGCATACGTGGCATAAATCGAGTAGAGATAACTTGCTTGTGAACCGCTGCCAAAGGGATCGGGCATGCCGCCGGACCAGGTATCGCTGGACTGGAATCTCCCGGGTGAACCGGTTTGATAGCGAATCCCCGGGTTACTCTGGAAGACCCAGGCCAGCCAGACGGTAGAGCCGCCAGCCACATATGCGGGACTGGTCAGGTTAATGGTCTGCCAGCCGGCGCTGCTGTTGATGGTGGTGGCATTGGTGACACCCAACCGGTTCTGCGGTGCGCCCTCGCCGTCGTACACACCCAGGATCAGCCCGCCGCTGCCGCCGGCATGGTAAATGGTAACGCTGCAGATGTTACCGTTTTCCGGCATGGTAAAGGGCATGGCTCGACGGTTGGCACTGACGGAAGTACTCCCGAATACCGTGGTGTTACCGACCGTTTCCGTGCAGGTCCCAATTTCTGAAAAGTTAGCGGTCACGTTTTTGTCGGAGTTCATGGTGATAGTCGTCGGGTTTGCGCTACCGCTCAGATCACCACTCCAATAGTCAAACTGCCAACCCGAATCAGGTACGGCGGTGAGGGTAACCACCGTACCTTGAGGATACGTTCCACCCGGAGGATCAAGGGTCACACTGCCATTGCCCACAGTAGTCACGGTCAACGTGTAATACTCCGGGGGCACTTCAGAGAATGTGGCGGTGACGTTTTTGTTTGAGTTCATGGTAATGGTGGTGGGGTTCTGTGTACCGCTCAGATCACCACTCCAGCCGTCAAACTGCCAGCCCGCATCAGGTACAGCGGTCAGGGTAACGACCGTACCTTCATCATATACCCCGCCGGGAGGATTCAATGTGATACTTCCATTGCCCACGGTGTTGGTGGTCAGGGTATATTGCACAGGAGGAACGCCACCACTGATATCGGCGGTATAATCTTCCACTTCACCATAAGTGAAGGTACCGCATACCGGTGGATAGGTGCTGTAACTCATGGATACTCTCATCCGGGTCACAGCTTCGACGCCTGATGGGACAGTGAAACTGCCGGTGACAGTTGAAGAGCCCGAACCGCTGAACACTTCTTCGCCAGAATCCTCAAAATCGCCGTCAACGTTATAGTCGATCCAGATTTTCCACCATTCGGTATAAGAACTGCCGGGGAAGCCTGGCGTTAATGAGACATTAACAGAGGCCCCTGCGGTTAAATTGGCTGTCATGTAAGTGAAATCAGAGTAAGCGGAAGCTCCTGAGTTATTAGTTAAATCACCAACTTGTACGCCGGCGATGTATTCGTAACTTTGACTGCCCCCGGATGATGTACAGTATTCAATGACCACCTCTTGTACGGTAATGTAATCGACTTTGGTTTCGGTATCGCTGCCAGCAGCGTTGGATGCCGTTAATGTAACGTTATAGGTCCCGATGGTATTATAGGTAACCGTGGGGTTTTGGGCGGTACTGGTAGAGGGTGTTCCGCCTTCGAAGGTCCATGACCAGGACGTTGGGGTGTTGGTGGATAGGTCGGTGAATTGGACACTGCTGCCAACTTCCACGGTTGTAGGATTACCTGAAAAGTCGGCCACCGGAGGCTGCGGTGGACCGCCGCCGCCGATAGCATTGGCGGGAAGATTCGAACCGAGGTCTGTAATAATAGGTGGAATCGGCACGCCCCGGTTGGGACAATTGGCACAGTGATGCAAAGCCACAACCAGGTTGTCGTCATAGGCAAGCACCGGTGAACCGGAACTTCCACCTGCAGTGTCTGCATAATAACCGATATCCCCGGGACCACCTATGCAGGGGGGTTCATTGGTGCTGTAAATTTTAGCATAAGGCCCGTCTGTATCGCTGACCACTGCCAATTGTTTTCCCCAGGCACTGGGATGCTGGGGGATATAGATTCGTTCGTCGAGCGAGGGCAGGGTATCTCTCAACTGCATGTATCCGTAAGTACCGGTTATATTTGAGGGTAACAGGATGAGGGTATAATCCAAACTGGAATCGGTTTGAATCAATGATCCGGAACTGGCTTCCACGGTACCGGGGCAGGCACCCCAACTGGCACAACTGGTGGAACAGGTGGCACCCTCTGCCATGAATTCATAATCTGTGTTGCTGGCTGAGCTCTGGGTGCTGATACAATGGTTGTTGGTCATGACGTGGCCTTCGCTTCCCAGCAGCCAACCGGTACAGGCACTGGTCCCACCGATTAACAACCGGCAGACAGCCCTGGATTCGTCATACATGGTGGTGCCCAGGTAACATTTGGCCCATTCTTTGTCGTCGCTGTTGCAAACGGCTTCGATGATAGCATCTTCTTCCAGGCCTGCCATGACTGCCTGGATGTAACCCCGTTCATAACCGCGGGCCCACTTATCGATGACAAAACCATGATCACTTTTTTTGTTTTTGCTCACCAGCCTCACGAATGCCCTATCCCCGGGGATGTGAGTGCCCCAGAAGTCACTGAGCTCCTCTGTACGGTCCTTGTGCTTTACCTTTTTTCCTTTCTCTGAGAACGTATAGTAGAATCGTCCATCAGGGCTGGAGATTTCCACGTAGTCTCCTTTGGCCAGGTTGAATTCTGAGAAGTGGATGGCGATATACCCGGCATTGGGCCAATGAAACTCCTTTTCCCATACTACACCCTTCATACCCGGATAAGGGTGCGGGGTTTCAAACCGCTGCGCTACTTCTTCTCCAACTTGTACAATTGAGAAAACAAAGTTGGAAGCAAAAAGCATAAACGCCGCAATGATGAAAACACTTAAAAATTTCCTCATAGTACCTCCTTTATTTTATATGGATTTGACTTAAGTTAATCTTGCCTGTCCCTTTTCTTCCTTCGTGTCTTCGTGCCTTTGTGGTAATAATTTCATGCTGCCGAAAAAAAACCGGGTGTCCGGTCTTTTTAAAGACCGAACACCCGACGGAGAAAAACTAATTGAAGCTTATGTTCATTTCCGGTCTTGTGTTCAGTTTTACCTGTTATAGGTGGCATAAATCGAGTAGAGATAACTTGATTGTGAGCCGCTGCCAAAGGGATCAGGCATGCCGCCGGACCAGGTCTGAGTGGACTGGTACCTCCCGGGTGAACCGGTTTGATATCTAATTCCCGGGTTACTCTGATAGACCCAGGCCAGCCTGACGATTGCCTTATCCCCGGGGATGTGAGTGCCCCAGAAGTCACTGAGCTCCTCTGTTCTGTCCCAGTGCTTTACCTTTTTCCCTTTCTCTGAGAACGTATAATAGAATTTCCCATCAGGACTGGAGATTTCCATGTAGTCTCCTTTGGCCAGGTTGAATTCTGAAAAGTGGATGGCAATATACCCGGCATTGGGCCAATGAAACTCCTTTTCCCAGACAACACCCTTCACAGCCGGATAGGGGTGGGGGGTTTCAAACCGCTCCGCTACTTCTTCTCCAACTTTTACTATTGAGAAAACAAAGTTGGAGCCGAAGAACATAAATGCTGCAATGATGAGAAAGCTTAAGAATTTTTTCAAGTTTCCTCCTTTATTTGCTATGAACTTGACTTAACCGTCATTGTGAATGACGGAGGGCGCGGAAACCGGAAAATTTTTCATTGATGTTCGCATTTGGGTTGACCTTTGAAAATATTATGATAATTGAGCCGAAGGGTTTTGTCAATCCACCCAAAGTCCTATTTTTGGGATGAAAATGGAAAAAAAATTTGTACAACTAAAGTTGTACTTTTTATGTTTTGGTTGTACGTCTATTACTGCTCGGCGCCGCAGTAAAGACATTTCTTCATTTTGGTGGGCATGGACTTGCGGCATTGCCAACAAATGTAATCCTCCCGCTGTGTACGCGCCTTAATACGCTCTTTTATGTCTTTCAACTCAGCTGTGTAATCCTTTTTCTGCTGACCCATTTGCTTCAAATCTTCAATGACTTCCGTCACACTTTTATACCTGTCCGGGATATCCGGTTCCAACGTTTTGGAGATAATCCGGTTCAACTCCGGCGAGATAGTAGGGACCTTTTTAATAAGAGGGGCAAATTCCTTTGATTTGGCTTTTTTATATATTTCCATGGGATTGGCCATGACTATAGGCGGGAGCCCGGACAACATTTCATAAAATAAACACCCGGCAGAATAAATGTCAGAAACCAGGACAGCTTTGCCCTCAAACTGCTCCGGTGCCATATACGGGGGCGACCCGATCTTGGTGGTGGCATACTGCCGGTCATTTAATAATGTAGACGTACCAAAATCCGCGATTTTAATGTCATCCTCTTCATTGATTAAAATATTAGAAGGCCGGATGTCACGGTGAATCACCATGTGACGATGTGCAAATTCTAACGCAGACAATACCTGCCGGAAATATCTCAAGGCAGTTTTAAGGTCCAGGCTGTCTTTTTCGTCCAGTACCGTTTCCAGGTCTGTGCCCTTGATGTATTCCATCACCATCAGGACCGTACTGTCAATGATGTCCACAGTCAATAGCTTGACAATGTTAGGATGGTCCAGCAGCTTGGTTTGCAGTATACATTCTTGCAGGGATTTTTCAGTTTGAATGCCCAACCGGTGAGGCACCTTCAAGGCCCTCTGGGTTTTTAAAATAGTGTCCTCAGCCAGGTAAACAGTACCAAAGCCACCACTGCCCAGCTTTTTTAAGATTTTATACTTGCCAATCTTACCTTTTATTTCAATCATGCTCTTAATATCGCTGCAATGGAAATCGCAGCGGTTTCTGTTTTTAACACATAATCGTTGATTTTGTAAGGTATAAATCCATTGCTGACAAATTGTTCCTGCTCTTCTGACTCCATGCCGCCCGGGGGACCGATAACAGCAATGACAGGCATCTGCCAGGAATCACCTGCTTTTTTTTCAGCATGAATATCCAGTAATATCCTGGTTTTCGCTGCCTGCGATACAGCGATGATCTCATCGATACCGACAGGCGGGAAAATATGGGTAAGCCACAAGCCCTTGTTAACCTTTAACGACTGAATCGCAATGCGGGCCCATTTTTTCAACCGGGATGGGCTGTAGGTTTCATCGGTTCGCCGAAACATCACCGGCCGGATTTCATCCACGCCGATTTCCGTTAATTTTTCAATCATTAAATTCATGGGCCGCTGTTTTAAAAGAGACGGGGCAACAATGACACGGACCGGCGGTTTGTCCTGCGTTTCGTTTCCTTTGATGTCCACAACCGCTTCATCCGGCTTTAACTCCCGGATTTCTCCGACAAAAAGAGAACCACGACCATCGATCACCTCGATTTGATCACCGCATTTGGCCCGGTTCACATGCGTTAAATGATGATACTCATCACCACTGACAGCGATGGTGGCTCCCTTTACCGGGTTGCCGGAGAAAAAACGCCTGATGTTCATTGATGTTCAATGTTTAATGTTTATGTGTCTTATCAATGTCACTGATAAAGCTGTTTCTCGTCGGCACCGTCTGGGTCTCCCTCTTTCTGTTTTTCGATTTTTCTCAATTCCCGGAACAGTTCTTTCTCTTTTCGGGTTAGACGTGTTGGGGTGATCACATTGAGAATCACCAGGAAATCTCCTTTTCCCCATCCACTGACATTTTTGAAGCCTTTTCCTTTAATGCGGATGATTTTACCGTTCTGGGATTCCGGGTGAATTTTAATTTTTTCGCTTCCATGGAAAGCGTCTATTTTAACTTCATCGCCGAGAGCAGCCTGGGCAAACGTGATATCCAGGTTATAGATGAGATCGTTGCCGTCCCGTTTGAAGTGGTCATCTTCTTCGAGGTTGATGTTAATATAAAGGTCTCCAGGCCTGCCGCCATTGTAACCACCTTCGCCTTCACCGGTCATGCGGAGACGGTTTCCGGCATCTACCCCGGCGGGGAGATTGACTTTGAGCTTCCGGGTCTCATAGCTTCGGCCTCTTCCACTGCATTTTTTACAGGGGTAGCGAATGATTCGACCGGCGCCGTTACATACGGGACATGTAGAGGCGAAGGTGATGAAACCGCGGCTCACATGTGCTTTTCCACTGCCGCCGCACTGCCGGCAGGTTTCTATGGGGCGGCCGGGTTCGCTGCCGCTGCCGTCGCAGATAGGACAACTGATTTCCCGTTTGACTTCCAGTTCCTTTTCCACACCATTGTAAGCCTCTTCCATGGTGATATTGATGTCCTTACCAAGGTCCCGGCCTCGCCTGCCGCCGCGGCCACGGCCCCCGCGGCCGCCAAAACCAAATAGACTTCCCAGTATATCTCCAAGATCGCCAAGATCCGCAAAAATATCGTCCGAAAAAATAGAAGCATCGGTAAACCCGCGCCCCACACCCTTTAAACCATCAAAACCAAATTGGTCGTAGATTCTTCGTTTTTCCGCATCTGCCAGGACAGAATAAGCTTCGGAAGCTTCTTTAAATTTCTCCTCTGCTTCAGGGTTGCCCTCGTTCCTGTCCGGATGATATTTCATGGCTAATTGTCGATAGGCTTTTTTTATTTCATCGGTGTTGGCTTGCCTGGAAACACCCAAGACCTCATAGTAATCTCGTTTTGCCATTTTGTGTTACCCCTCAAATTCAGAAATTAAGATTTGGTTGATCTTTTCTCGCTGTGATTGGACTTTGAGCAGCGAGGTTTCCAGTGAATCAAGTTCCTCTTCTTCCAATGCTTTCTCAGATCGTGAGATTAACGTTTTCAATTCACTTTTTTCTTTGGGCGAGAGTTTTTTGGTATGCCTCTCATAAAAAAACCGGATGGTGCCCAGTTCCTCTTCCAGTTGGAGTTTTACTTGATTTAGTTTTATTTTTATCTTATCTTGTTCTTCATATACGCGGGCATCTTTTTTGAGCTTTTCGATTTCTTCGGGAGACATACCGCTGGCAGGTTGAATTTTCATACTCTGTACCAACCCGGTTTTGGCTTCCTTGGCAGAGACTTTAACAATGCCATTGGCATCGATTTGAAAGGTGACATCGATTTGGGGAATACCTTTAGGAGCCATGGGTATACCTACCAGGTTGAAGTATCCCAGGGATTTATTCTCAGACGCCAGCTCCCGTTCCCCCTGCAGTACATGGATGGTAACCGTTTGCTGGTTGTCAGTAATGGTGGTAAAACGCATGGTTTTTTTTATGGGAATGGTGGAATTGGCATCGATGATTTTGGTAAAGCGATCCCCTTTGGTCTCCACTCCCAGGGAAAGTGAGGTGACGTCCAGCAGTAAGATGTCTTTAATGCTTCCTTTGATGACCTCTGCCTGAAGCACCGCACCCTGGGCTACCACTTCTTCCGGGTTAAGATCAATAAATGGCTCTTTTCCAAAAAATTTAGTTATTTTATCATAAATAATGGGCATTCGACTCTGCCCACCCACAAGAATGACTTTTTCAATGTCTTTCTTGGTAATATTTATTTTATCCAGGGATTTCTGGATTAAATTCAAGGTTTTTTCCACCAGGTGTGCGGTATCGTGTTCCAGCTGGGTACGGGTTAGTTTTTTCTCGAAATGATAATTGGTGCCATCGGGCAGACGATGAAGATAGGGGATGTTAATCTGGGTTTCCTGGTTAAAGGAGAGTTCGATTTTGGCTTTTTCTGCGACTTGTATAATTCTCTGCACTGTGTTTTTATCGCTGATAATATCAATAGAGATGTCCTTTTTTATTTCATTTAACATCCACTCGATGATTATTTCATCAAAGTCATTACCCCCCAGGAAGGTATCGCCAGTAGTGGAAACCACTTTATAAATGTCTTCCTGGACTTCTACGATGGAGATATCAAAGGTACCTCCTCCCAGGTCATATACCGCATACAGGCCATCCCTGGTTATTTTCTTTTTGTAAGCGATTAAGGCAGCCGTAGGCTCGTTAATTATTCGGGTCACATTTAAGCCGGCGATTTCGCCGGCGACTTTTGTACCCTGCCGCTGGGCATCATTAAAAAATGCCGGAACAGTAACCACGGTATCGGCAATTTCTTCCCCCAGGTATTCCTGGGCGATTTGCTTTAAATAACCCAACAGCATGGCAGATATCTCTTCCGGCGAATAGAGTTTCTCTCCCAATTTAACTTTGGTATCGCCGTTTTCTGCTTCATAGATAGCGTAACTTACCCGCTGTTGGATGACTCTAACTTCATCCGTATCATACTTCCGGCCAATGAGTCGCTTTACGCCCCAAATAGTGTTTTCGTTATTGGTTATAAATTGGCGTTTGGCAATATTTCCAAATATACGTCTATTGTCACGGGTTAGCGCCACCAAAGAAGGAATAACCCGCGAGCCTTCCGGGTTAGGAATGATTACCGGCTCCGGCCCTTCCAGGTAGCTGATACAGGAGTTGGTGGTTCCCAGGTCAATTCCAATATTTTTTGCCATGTTGTTTTATATGATTCCCGGTTAAATATTTTTCACGTTTCTATATTTTATTTATTCTTCTTCATCGTTTGCTTCTTCTTCTATGGGTATAGCAACTTTTGTCAGGGGGGGTTTCAGCAGCTTATCATTATACATAAACCCTTTCTGATAGACTTCGATAACTATGGGTTCGTTTATGTCTTCTTTTTCTTCTTTTGACAGTGCCTGGTGAATATTGGGATCAAAGGGCTTGTTTAACGCTTCGATTTCCACGACATTGTACTTTTTCAGCAGATCTGAGAATTGTTTGTGGATCATCTCGACGCCTGAAATAATGGATTTTTCGTCTTCTGATACCAGTAGGTTCAATATGGTTTCTTTCTTTTGCGAAGGGGTTTTGGCTTTTAAGGCCCGTTCCAGGTTATCGTAAACCTGGAGCAAATCCAGGAGGAATTCACTGAGAACATACTTCTGGAATTCCTCTTTCTCTTTTTTGACCCGTTTCCTGAAGTTATCGATTTCTGCCAGGGTTCTCAAATATCTGTCTTTGAACTCATCCCTATCTTTTGTGGCTGATTCCAGTGATTCTTCCAGTTCCTCGATTTTTTCCTGGAGTTTTTTTACAGCGCCTTTTTTTGGGGCAGTTGTTGTTTTAGGATGAGCCTTTTGTTTTTTTTGCTTTTCCCTAACAGGTGGTTTTTCATCGGGATCGTCCGATACGTCATTTATTTCAACCCTTTCTTTCTGCTCTGTCATTTTTTATATACCTCCATTGGCTTTTTTGGAAAAATTCCTGAAAAAATTGAGTGGAACTGTCTTCCTGGTGTGTAGATGCAGAGATATAGATTTCATTAAGGCGGAGCAAGCACGAGGAACTTCCTTTTTTTAACCACATATTGGAGAATTTTAATATAATCAGACAAAAATGTCAATGCTTGAGGACAGACCGCAGTTGCAATTCACTGCCATTTTGGGTAAAATTATACTCTTTAAAGCAGGAGGTCAGGATGATGAAGCATATCAAATATGCATCCATTGAAAATACCTATCGGAAAGAATTTCTTGATATGGTCAAAGAAGAAAACAAGAACGGCGGCGAATGGGTAGTTACCGAAAAAGTACACGGCGGCCAGCTTTCCATTTATTATGACGGCAGCGAGATCAAAGCTTCTACCAGGACCGCTTTTCTAACGGAGGATATTGATTTCTTTAACTGGCAAAAAGTCCTGGCAGATAACCAGGATAAAGTTAAGAAATTATATGACATTCTCAAATCCAAAAACAAAGATATATCTATGGTTATTGTCTATGGTGAGTTGTTTGGCGGTAGTTACCCCCACCCGGAGGTGCCCAAAGTTAAAACTGCCAAACGGCTGCAAAAGGGCGTCCATTATCACCCGGACAACCTCTTATACGTCTTTGACATCCGGGTAGACGACCGCTATTTAAGTGTTGACGAATGCAGTGAACTGTTTGAAAAAGCGGGACTGTTTTATGCCAAACCCGTATTCAGGGGTACGCTGGAAGAGTGTTTAAACCATTCGAATCGGTTCCCTTCCCAGGTTTCCCAATGGCTGGGTCTTCCTGCTATCGAAGACAATATAGCGGAAGGGGTTGTCATCAAACCGGTGGAGCCGAGCTTCTTGAAGATTGGTGCCCGGGTGATCCTGAAATCCAAAAACGAAAAATTTGAAGAAAGAAAAGCAAAGAAAAAACGTCCGATAAAACAGAAAGAGGAAATTCCTCTCAGCGAAACCGGTGAACGGCTTTTGCAGGAACTGGAAGCCCTGGTGACAGAGAACCGTTTACAAAATGTGTTGTCCAAACGCGGCCAAATGCCTTACCCGGTTCCCAAAAATTATTTTGGTGAGGTGATGAAGGAATTTTCCCATGACATCTGGGAAGAGTTTAACAAGGATTTCGAGGACGCTTTTGACCAACTGGATAATAAAGAGCAGAAGAAGATTTCCAAGACTATGAACGGGTGGGCGGCCAAATTGGTGAAAAAAACACTGTTTTCCCCCTCCTGAATTTTATTTTGGCCGGACTTTAACAACGACCATGGTGAGGTCGTCGTGTTGAGGCGCTTTGCCTGAAAATTCACTGACTGCATCCACGATTTTTTCCTGGAGTTGTTGGGGCGATAAGTGTGCATATTTTTCAATGATGGTTCGCAGCCGTTTTTCACTGAAAATCTCATCATTGGTATTCATGGCTTCGGAAACCCCATCCGTATAAAATACAAATACATCTTTATCCTCGATGGCGATGCGTTTTTCCTGGATAATGGACCTGTAGCGTTCCCCGTGATCCAACCCGATGGCAATGCCTTTGGGGTTGATCATTTCGGTTTTACCTGTTTTGTGTCTCCAGACGATCAGGGGATTATGACCGGCACTGGCAATGGTTAAGGTTTTTTCTTTTAAATCGAATATGCCGTATATGATGGTAATAAAAACATCCCTGGGGGCATTTTCATAAAATATCTCATTGGCTTCTGCCAATAGTGTTGCCGGATCTTTTGTTTTTTTAGACAATGTTTTAATGATGCCTTTTACCATGGTCATATAAAAGGCAGCGGAAACGCCTTTCCCGGATACGTCACCGATTAATACGGTCATATATCGCTTATCCACCTGGATAAAGTCATAATAGTCTCCGCCCACTTCCATGGCTGGTTGGCAGAGGCTGACAATTTCCAGGCTGGGGAATTGCGGGACTTTTTGGGGAAGGAACCGCATTTGCACGCCGCGGGCGATTTCCAATTCTTTTAAAAACCGCTCCTTCTCTGCAATTCGGCTGACATATTCCGGGACATACGCTTCGTAATCTTTTGTGGATCGGGGGCGAAAGAGCAGGTAAATGCCCAGTATGAAAAAAAGAGCAGCAAAAATGATAACAGCCATACCCTGGAGACTGAACAAGTTTTCCGGTACCAGCAGGATCAACGCCAGGTCCAGCAGGAGTCTCACGCTGAAAAATGACAGCAAGATTGTCAACAGGTCCAGTTTATGAACTGCATAGGCCCAGATCAGGGCAATGGGGAAAACCAAAAGGGCTCCCAGGTGCGGGGGCTCAAAGAATTTAAGATGCATTCCCCCCAGGTCAAAGGTGAGGGCCAATAGAAAGATAAATAGGAGTTTATTGGTGGGGATTTTGCTTTTTAAATAACCGGGCCAAAAGCTGAGCAGGGTAAAACCGATCAACAGGGAATAGATAAGGTTTTTGAAGGTAATGGCGACAGCATGGGGCAGGGTATGAAATGCACCTATTATCTCACGCTCCAGGGTTAAATACCCGATATCCAGGGAGGTGGTGGCCAGGAACAATCCGCCCAGCAGCAGCAGGGTCAGACCAGTGAGGAAAAAGGCGTGGAGAATAGCTGTCCCGGTTTCTTGCACCCCACTCTTGCCCTGGAACAACAGGTCCGTGACTTCCAGTTTTTCCGGCCAGGTTTCCCTGGTCCGGGCTTCGGCTGCAGGCATAATGATCAGCATGCCAAGAAACAAAAATACTCCCACGACGCCGCCTCCCAGGAGAAATTCCCATGAAAGGGCCTCGTAGGCAGATATTATCATAATAAATCCCAGGACTGCCGCACCAATTCCTATCCACATGGCCCGTTTGAATTCCAGTTCATCTTTTCGCAGTTTTTTAATAAATTGGATGAGGATGCTGAGAATAATGACAAGCCAGATAATGACCAGCAAAATTCCACCGATCATTTGTTCCTGCTTCATTTTTGCGGCGCCGATCTTATCCAGGTCAACCACTTTCTTCCACTTGAAGTTGACAATCCGGTCACCTATAATTTCAAAGTTATAGGTGTCGGTCAGGTGAGGATACGGTTTCGTTTTGCTTTTCAGGGTAAATTTATATATCGTATGAGTCTCGCTTTCAGTGATATCCTTGTTGGTAATAATCAATGAATCGGTTTTAATGTTTAATGCTTCTAGGAAGTAATTGGCTTCCATGTGTGCGTCCTCTTCCGAGAGGGTGGAAGTGGTTTTTTTGTCGAGGTGTTGAGGTTTCATCTTGAAACCGATGAGATTGCCTTTAAAGTCAAACATAACAAGTGGGGAAAGGGAAGTATGTTTTTTTTCTTTCCATACCACTTGCCAGTAGCCGGCGGTCAAATCCGGGAATTGGCCGTTTTGTTTTTTATAATACTGTGCATATTGAAGCAATTGCTTGTCGATTTCAGCGGATATAGTCCGTTTGAAACGGGTGCTTTCAAGGGGCCACTGCCTGGAGAAGGATTCTGCTTTTGCCAGGATTTTTTCTTTTGAGACCTGTGGTTTCACCAGGGGAAGGGTGGGTGATTTCATTACCAGGAAGAAATAACCGATAATGCAGGCGATCCCGGTGATTGCCAGGGCGATGGTTTTTCTTTTCTTTTTGTTATTGTTTTGACTGCTCAACGGTTTTTTCATTTTTGCCACAATTTATTGCTGTTGTATTTTGAAGCTTTAATAATGTTATTACGTTATAAGTCTTGTTTTTGTTTCAGTATTATAAGGGAAAAAATTTTTTTTGTAAAGATTTGAACCA
>WVZO01000238.1:332-26064 GCA_011772425.1 Candidatus Aminicenantota bacterium | reverse complement strand
GCTTTGACCTCTTGCAAGAGGTTCCTGTTGGAGGCGGTAATCAGCCAGACATCAATTGCAATAGGCTGCCGGCTCTTCAAGGGGTAAATACACCGCTCGTCCAGGATGCGAAGCAATTTGGCCTGGGTAGTCAGCGGCAATTCTCCGATCTCGTCTAGAAAAATGGTCCCTTTATCCGCCTGGATAAAACGACCGCTGTAGTTGGACACCGCACCGGTAAACGCACCTTTCTCAAAACCGAACAATTCAGATTCGAACAGTTCCACAGGAATCGCAGCACAATTGATGGGAATAAAAACCTTTTTTTTACGGCTGGAATGATTATGAATCGCATGGGAAAGCACCTCTTTACCGGACCCGGTTTCTCCCTGGATTAAAATGGTGTTGGTTGTCCCGGCCAGAATTTTGGCCCTGGCAATCACCGACTCCATTTTTTTGCTTTCAAAAATAATGTCGTCAAAAGTAAAATTGGAAGCCATTTCAGCCGCCATGGTTTGATGTTCGCTTTTTAAACGGCTGATTTCCATGATCTTATCGATCTGGGATGTCAGCAGTCCCGGCTCCACCGGTTTCTCAAGGTAATTATACGCCCCTTTCTTGATGGCTTCCACCACACTGGGAATCGTGGGATTCGCTGTAATGATAATGGTACGGGCATTGGTTTTTTCCGGGAATTTGTCCAGGAGGCGAATGCCGTTGCCGTCCGGTAGTATCAAATCCAAAATGAAAATATCATAGGTCCCCTGCATGGTTTTGCGCATGGCGGTTTTCAGGTCCGCCGCCTCCTCCACCCGGAATCCCTGCATCTCCAGTTGAGTTTTCAACACCTTTCTCAAGTGTTCTACATCCTCGATTATGAGTATCTTAATCACCGAAACACCTCTTATGTATACGCCGGTAATTATTATACAGGAAAGCTGCCGGAATTTCAAACGGCCCGCAGCGCCCTGAATTCACCATCCGAGGGCAGGGAAGCAAATAACAAAACTAGTGCCTTTTCCCGGCTCGCTGCGCACCTCTATTTTTCCTTTATACTCATCCACAACCTGTTTTACCACGAAAAGCCCCAGTCCTGTTCCCTTACCTTGCTCTTTGGTGGTGAACAACGGATCGAAAATTTTTTCCAAATTCTCTCTCTTTATCCCTGTACCGGTGTCCACTATCTCCAGGATGACCTCTTTATCCATGGACCGGGATAAAGATATAGTGAGTTCTCCTCCCTCAGGCATGGCCTGGCAAGCATTCAGGCAGATATTCATCACCAGTTGTTGGAAACGGACAGGATGAATCGGATAGTGGATAGGTTCCGGTGGGGGCTGCCAACGTATTTGAATATTCCCGGGTTGGGAAACTTTCAGGGTATCCAGTATTTCAGTCAGTTCCCTTCGCAGTTCTACAGTTTCGTTTTGGGGATAACTTTTGGGTCTGGCAAAGGAAAGAATCTGTTTGGCCATCTGCACCGCGGTTGCAGCAGTCTCCTTGATTATTTCAATATCCTGGAAATCTTCTTTGTCACTGCGGTGCTTTTGACCCATTACCTGGGAATAGCCGATAATCACGGCCATAAGATTTTTTAAGTCATGCACGGTACCCGCGGCAAGGGTACCCATCAATTCCATCCGCTGCGACATCACCAACTGCCGGTTCCTGGCCTCCAGTTCCACTTGCCTGGCCCTTATTTCCGCTTTCTCCCTGACCCGTTTAACTCTCCACTGGATAACCAGGATCACGAGCCAGCAGCCAACCAGCCCCAAAAAAACCAGGAACCACCAGGTTTGCCAGAACGGGGGAAGAATTCTAAACCGGTACTCCGCTGCACGAACACTCTCAAAACCGTCGCTGTTGACGGCTTTGACTTTGAAAGTGTAAGAACCCGGCGGCAGAAAAGGATAAAAAAGGGAACGCTCTTCGGTAAACTGCCAATCGTTATCTATGTTCGCCACCATGTATTTATACCCGATGTCAGCGGGTGCAGTGAAACTGAGTCCCACGTAGTTGAAACGAAAAATATTTTGATTGTATCTGAATCGACCGGTTTCTGCCAGGGGGACTTCCTTTTCCATAACTTTAACACTGCTAATATGGACCGGGGGGGGCGTTGTGTTGGCCCTCACCGGGGGTGGAACAAAACTGATTACCCCTTCGGTGCTGCCAAACCACAGCGCACCGTGGTTGTCCTTTATTCCTGATATCCAGGTCCTTCCGGCCAATCCCAGCCTTTCGGATGTATAGGTTTTGAACCTTTTGCCGTCAAAACAGGTAAGTCCTCTGGAATTGCCAATCCATAGGTAACCTTGTGTATCTTCCAGGATACAAAAGCAGGCATTGTCAACCAGGGCACTATTCCCGGTAGAATAATGGGTGAATTCTCCCCTATCAAAACAGCTTAATCCTCCTTCCGTGCCAATCCATATCTTGCCGTTACTGTCTTCAAATATTGCTCTAATTATATTACCCGGTAGGCCATCCCGGCTTGAGAAAGGAGTTACCCGGTATCCTGAATAGGTATAGAGACTGTCCTGGGACGAAAACCATAGATTCCCCCGGGTATCTTCACAGATACAAAGAACATTACCTGGTTCTATCTTAAAGGGGGGAGCTGAGAATTTCCCGTTACGGTATTGAGTGAGGCCTCTATTATCTCCAATCCAGAGGGTTCCATCCCGGCTTTCAACTAATTCGAATAGGACATTGCCGGATAATCCATCCTTTTTCGTATAATTTGTAAATGAACCGGAAGAAAAAATACTGAGACCCTGGGTGGTACCGATCCATATGTTCCCCTGGCGGTCCTCCACTAAAGCATTCACGGCATTACTTATTAAGCCGTCTTTCGTGGTATAGTTTATAAAATTTCCCCGGGAATAACAGCTCAGACCTTCCGATGTACCGAACCAGTATCTTCCCTTTTTGTCCTGGATAATATCGAAGACCATCTCATTGGGCAACCCATTTTCCTTGTTGTAAGTCTTTACATTCGAAGAGGTCAAGCAGCTTGCTCCGCCGTGGGTACCGAACCAGATGTTACCTTCACGGTCTTGACATAGCGAATAGATGAAATTGTCAGGCAGACCATTTTTGGTGCTGTAGTTTAAAAATCTTTCCCCGGAAAAAAGGCTGATACCGTTCCATGTACCGATCCAGGTATTGCCGATGCTGTCTTCCATAATGGCAGTTACAGAATCATGGATTAGCCCTTGTTTTTTTGTATAAAACGTAAATTTCCCCTCCCTTAAGCGGTTTAAACCTTTTGTCGTGCCAATCCACAAGCTGCCGCCGGAGTCGTACAACAGCGAAGTTACTGAATTGTGCAGTAAACCGTCCTCCGCGGAATACGTGGTATAATCGCTGAAATTCTCATTTTCATAACAGCCCAGACCTTTGTCGGTCCCCAACCAGAGCTTCCCCTTTTTTTCTATGGCAATAGCATAGATTATATCTGTATGAAGGTTGTCTGCCGGGCTAAGATGCCGGAACGTTTTTCCGTCAAAGCAACTGAGTCCTTTTGATGTCCCAAACCACAGTTTACCATCTTTATCTTCCACGATGGAATAAACAGTCCTGTCGGCGAGACTATTCCGGTGGGTATCATTCACAACCCCATCGGCAGAGAAACAGCTCACGCCGAATCTGCCGGCAGCTATCCAGATGTTTCCCTGTCGGTCTTCCAATATAGCCTTGATTCTATTATCCGTAAGCCCGTCCTCTTTTTTAAAGTTTTTGAATTCCACCCCGTCAAACCGGCTGAGCCCGTTATCCGTACCCATCCACAGGTATCCTTTGGAATCCTGGTAAATACAATACACGATAGGAGAGGGTAACCCGTTTTTTTCCAGGTAGTTCCGAAAAGAAAGCTCCTGGGAGAAAGCTGTATTAAAGGATATTAAAATAAAAACCACAAGGAAACAGGAATTTCTTGCACTTTTTGCCATTCATTAAATAATACAACACAAATGGCCTTTTTTCAAATCCCCCATCTCCTTTTGCCGCCATTCTTCTCTTCTCCGCCCTGCTCCCTGCTCCCTGCTCCCTGCGCCCTGCGCCATTGCCCACTGCCAATTGCCAACTATTTCCCCGGCGGCCAAAAACTTTTTTTTTACACTGCAAGGGGGAAAATTAGGCGAAAATGGTCCTGCTCTCAGTCAGGCTGAAGACAACAAACAATTTAAATCCTTTTTTGGGTGAAGGATTTACTCAACAACATTCCTGGCAAGGATCAGGCCCAGATAGGGCACCACGGTTCAGTTTTGGTTTTGCAAAGTGAGATGTTGTTAGAGACTGAAACAACTAAACCGTCCTCAATTAGTGGAGATCCGCCTTTAACCTCGTGAATTTTGACCTTATCCAGGTGAGCAATCGAAATCTTGTTTAAAGCTAATTTGCTTTTGTTTTTTGTTTTCATGGTTCTTTCTTTTTTAATACTCATTTTATTTAGTAAATATTCTTAGCAAAAAAGATGCCAGGTAGGTTCATGGGTAATGCCGGTGTATTTTATTAATACTCTGCAAAATGCGCTAAAAAAAACAAAGATTTACCGGTTGGTGTCTTACAAGTATCATGAACAAATCCTATTGGGCTGCGGGCGCCGCCCGCTTTTGGAATACCCCAGGGATTGACTGATGGGAAAAAAGAGGATTTCTAACGTTCCCAGTAGGCAGCCATCCGCAAGGGCACGGCAACAGTCGCTGCGAATAAACTGTATTAAAACGATACAATTGGAAAAACACTCTTTTTACTAATGCTGATAGGGTGACAGGAGAAATCGAAAAAAAATTGTCGTTATTTCATTGTATTATTTCGATACAACCTGGGAATACCAGCAGTAATCCACTTGAAATCCTTATTTAATGAATTTTTCAACAGTTTCGCCGGTAATTTCGGGTGTGAAAATTTAGAAAACCGTTGGATTAAAATGATACAGTGACCCGGGTTAGGTGATAGAATGGTCCGCAAACCGAAAGCCGGAAACGCTGTTTAATAAACGGTTGCATAGATTTTATTTGATGTTGGCACTATTCTTGCTCTCTAGATAACCGGTCATGTCAAAACCCTGTTGAAGTTAAAGGACAAAGACGTTTTACCTGCCTACAGGGTTGAACAGGAAGTAACCATGCTAAAGAGTCAATTGTCTTTAAAACGGCAGAACAACGCCTCTATTCTCGGACGGGTAGATGCGCGGTTCGTTTTAAAGCAGTCCGGGTTGACAAAAAATAAAACAAAATAGGAGGATTAGCACCATGAAACCTAAAAAAATCAAGAAAGAGGGCCGCCACATCAAGGTCCAGCGTCTGCGAAACAGTGAGATGAAGGCAACTTTAGGAGCTCAAGCTCAACAACAACCAGATAGAACGTATTCTTGCGGAAAAAGTGGCGACAAATGCCGAGTTCTCACTGTCAATATCTACGAATCCAACCAGCTGAATTCTGCTACACACCACACAGTGGATATATACATGTGATAGTCAAGGGACCTTAGTTTAGCCTGTAGCGAATCCAAAGCCGTATAATTATACGAGTGATTCTTTCAGTTAATGAGAAAAAAAGAAAAATCCAGTCTCGTATATCCGTTGATATATGAGACTGGATTCTTCAACACTTGTTTAAGGGTAACGTGTAATATAACTGGAAAACAGAAAACAACGGTTTTTGTTGTTGCGGAGAATCGAGGATCAGGAGGTAAACAAAATGAGGTTTGATACGCCGCAGTGCAACTATCAGGAGCAAAAAATTACAGGCTCATTCAAAGATGAGCTCTTCGGTAATTTACCGGTCGAATTGTTTCGCACCAAACGAGGCTATTATGTTTTTGATGCCCATAACGTCCGGATGGTGACCGTAGACCAGGTGAGTTATGATATTTTGCAAATCCTGCGGGAACGTGACGCAGGGGTAGATGAGATTGTACGCCTTCTTGACCACCATCCTGCCCAACAGGTACGCGAGGCGTTTGAGGAATTGAAGGCAGTACAAGACGAAAGCTTTCTTCTTCGAGGCAGTTTTAGTCGCACTCCCCGCTTTGCCGACACGGATACCCGCATGAAGCAGCGCCTGACTGAGGAAATGGCAGGGCTAACCATATCAATCACCGGCAAATGTAATTTGGGGTGTTCCTACTGTGTCTATGGTGGGAAATATGACGCTCAACGGAAGCTTTCCGGTACCAGCATGAGTTGGGAAACGTTGAAAAATGCCATGATCTTCCTGGCCGATCACTCACGCCGTTCCAAAAGCATACAAGTGGATTTTTTCGGCGGTGAACCGCTTCTTGAATACCGGCTCATTGAACGAGCGGTGGTATTCCTGAAATCTCGTATTGGAACAAGACAGAGAAAAGTGGACATTACAGTGGCTTCAAACGGTACCATATTAAACGACCAACTCCTGGAGTTTCTGGTGAAGCATAAGGTCTACCTCCAGTTCAGTATTGACGGCAACCGCGAACAGCACGATCGCCACAGGACCTTCAAGGCGAATGGCCGGGGTAGTTTCGAAAAGATCATGAAGAACCTGGAAAAAATCTACACCTTCGACCCGGAGTACTATCACTCCTATATTCGCATCAAAGCAGTTCAGACACTGGATCAAGATGACAGCAATGATGAGTTCTGGCAACATCCCCTCATCAAACCGGTGGTGAAGAACGGTCACGTATCGATCCTCCAACTCAGGCCAAACTTTGACATCGAAAAAGATGGTGACTATTTTGACAAGCTTCAACGCCTGGGGGAGCGATCACTAGACCTGCGTAATGTTGAGACCCTGGAGGATATCCAAAAGGTTCTCACCCAAAAAGAGTGGATGTTTTTCCATTCTACTATCTTCAGGTTCTTTGATGTTCAGGCTGTCTACAATCTCTATATGCGTGATAAGGCCGATGTTCCCTTTACCAAGGGATGCTTATACGGGTATAAAGAAGGGAATGTAGAACCCTCCGGAAAGATAACCATTTGTCATCTTGCCACCAATTGGATCATCGGAGACGTTAATGAAGGGCGCTGGTATTTCGACAAGATTCGCAAATACGACCAACGTATCCACAGGTGGAGTTCCTGCTCCGGTTGTTTTGTCCAACGTTTTTGTGATCTTTGTCCTGAAAAAATCGACGGTGCAGAGGTAAGTTATACAAAAAGCCGCAGCCGCTTCTGCCAATTCCAGAGGAAAAACTACCGGACTGTATTCTCTTACGCGCTGGGCTTGTGTGAGGCGAATCCTGGGTTTTGGAACGAAGTGGACCGCTTAATCGAAGTCGGTTATCGCCGCGAGGAGACAAAAACAAGGGAGGCTGCTTGACAGTGTTCTGGAAGAGAAGGATAAAACGATGAGAATATTTATCCTGTTGTTTATTATGGTTTTATGTTTCACCGCTTTTGCCGGGGAGATCACGAACACGGCAGTGCCTCATAAAAGTCAGGAGCCGGGGATTAATGTTGATAGCAGATCTTGGCTACCAATCTCCAACCATCCTTATAAGTTTTCGCCTGTCACCTTTGTCTACCAGTAAATAATGATATTACAATAAATAATACTAACGATATCAATGCAGAATACACCTCAACAGGGATACCCATAACATCCGATTTAGTAATAATACCTGCTATAGCAACCAATGCCCCACCTCCTATGGCAGATAATGCTCCTTTTTTAGTAGCCCTCTTCCACAGAATTCCACCAATAACAGGGATAAATACGCCTGCTGTATACATGGTAAAAAGAAGTCAGGCACCTATTTTCCGGAAAACATGATATGATTTCTATTGACTTTCCCGGATATTTCCCCTAGAATATTCTCCTGGGCAATGAAACATACTATTCTAGATACAATCGGTAATACACCGCTGGTGGAAATAAAACACCTGAACCCAAACCCGGGGGTAAAAATACTGGCAAAGCTGGAATATTTCAATCCCGGGGGGTCTGTAAAGGACCGGGCCGCGCTTTATATGATCAATGCCGGTGAAAAATCCGGAGAACTTACAAAAGAAAAAATCGTGATCGAAGCAACCAGCGGAAACACCGGTATCGGACTTGCCCTGGTATGCTCCATAAAAGGATATAAACTCCTGCTGGCAATGTCTGAGAATGTGAGCCTGGAAAGGCGAAAAATCCTAGAAGCACGCGGGGCAGACATCCTTCTTACACCCGGGCGGCTCGGCACCGACGGTGCCATAGAAGAGGTCTACCGGCTGGTACGGGAAAACCCGGAAACCTATTTTATTACAGACCAGTTCAATAATGAAGCCAACTGGAAAGCCCATTACATGGGGACTGCTGTCGAGATCTGGGACCAGACAAAGGGGCAGGTTTCAAAAGTGGTTGCCACCATGGGTACAACCGGGACCCTGATGGGCGTTTCACGGAGATTAAAGGAATTTAACCCGGAAATCCAAATCATCGGTGTCGAACCTTATCTGGGCCATAAAATCCAGGGATTAAAAAACATGAAAGAAGCCTATCGACCTGGAATATTCGAAAAAAACCGCCTGGATGAAAAAATCAATATCGAAGACGATGAAGCCTTTGAAATGACAAGGCGCCTGGCTAAAGAAGAAGGCCTGTTTGTGGGCATGAGCAGTGGGGCTGCCATGGCTGCTGCCGCAAAAGTTGCGGAAACCATGACAGACGGAACAATTGTGGTGATTTTCCCGGATAACGGGGAACGCTACCTGAGCACGTCGGTCTTCGATGTCAAAGAAAAGACCTGTATTAAGCTGTTTAATACCTTAACCCGGACAAAGGACATATTTGCATCCATTGTACCTGGAAAAGTATCGATGTATACATGCGGTCCTACAGCCCATGCCAGGATGCATATAGGGGAATGCCGGCGTTTTTTATTTACCGACCTACTCAGACGGTACCTCGAATACCGGGGGCTTCAGGTTACACACATCATAAACATTACCGATATCAATGATAAAACCATCAAGGGGTCTGAAGAGGCCGGCATGGACCTGGCTGAATTTACCGGGCAGCATATTGAAACCTTTAAAAAAGACCTGGAGACCCTTCATATCAAGCCTGCCGCCAAATACACCCAAAGCAGCGAACATATCAACGACATGGTAAGACTTGCGGAACAGCTTGTTGACAAACACGCTGCTTATGAAAAGCTCCGTTCGATATATTTCAATATTTCCGGTTTTCCCGGGTATGGAGAGCTGTCCGGTGTGGACATCGATAAGATCAGGGTCGGTGCCACCGTGGACCTGGATGAGTATGAAAAGGATAATCCCAGGGATTTTACGCTGCTGAAACGGATCAGTCTTTGGGAACTGAAACGGGGAATATATACCAAAACAAAGTGGGGCAACATAAGGCCTTCATGGCATATCCAATGTGCGGCCGTATCCATGAAGCACCTGGGGGGAAGTTTTGATATCCACGCCAGTACCAGGGAGCATATATTCCCGCATCATGAAAATGTAAGGGCTATCGCAAAAGCGGTAACGGGAAAGCCCCTGGCAAGGTATTGGCTGCATTGTGACCGGGTGCTTGTGGAGGGTAAAAAAGTGGATGAAAAAGGCGCCGGCCCTACCATGGCAGACCTGGCAGAGATGGGCTTTTCACCCAAAGAAATAAGGTACTGGCTTATTTCCACGCATTACCGGAAACCTCTTTATTTTTCCAGGGAAAGACTGGAGAACACAAAACACTCCTTGAAACGGCTTAACGCATGCCTGGAAGCGCTGCTCAATGCCGGGGCAGGGACAAGAGTTTCTTCCCCGCCGGAACAGGACCTTGACCAGCTTATTTATGACCTGAAAAGCGGATTTACCGATGCAATGGATGATGATTTGAATATTTCTGCCGCCATGGCATCGATATTTAAAATCGTTAAAAAGTTAAATATTCTTATTAATAAAAACAGTATCGATATTGCGGGAGCTTCAAGGGTTATCGATGCCTTTTGCGATATTGACAAGGTGCTTGGGGTGTTTGATTTCGAGCAAACGCTTGCGGATAAAAATATCCGGCAATTGATAAAACAAAGAGATAAAGCCAGGAAAGAAAAAAATTGGAAACTGGCAGATGAAATCCGTGACCGATTAACAGCAAAAGGAGTATCGATTCGCGACAGCAAACTCAACGAACTTCTTTCCCCAAAACCGTAACGTAATAATGAACTTAGTTCGCTTCGCTCACAATTGATTGCTTGCCTGTGCGTCTCCGCACGCAGACAGGGGGTGATGGGGTATTGGAATAATGCGGGAATGGGAAGGAATATTATTGACATTTCTATTGGATTCAATTATATTAAGGTATACAAAGGAAAAATTAACGTGAGACAGGAGGAACAGAATGGCAAAATATGAATGCACTGTATGTGGGTTCATTTACGACGAAGAAAAAGAAGGAAAAAAGTGGGAATCATTGCCGGAGGACTGGGTTTGCCCCGTCTGCGCTTCCCCCAAAACTGTATTTAAGAAGTTGCAAGGCGCGGAAGAAAGCCCCGAAAGCCTGGTAAGCCCCGCTCCCCCGTCCGCGGCACAATCCGTCATGAATGAGAAGACAGCGAAAAAATTGATATGCAGCGTGTGCGGTTTCATTGTCAGAGAGGGTTATCCGGGTGACCGGTGCCCTGCATGTGGGGCCGTGAAAACGGCGTTCCAGCCCTATAAGGACATCGTTGCCCAAAAGCGGAGAAACGTGTTGAACCTTCATTTGCATCCTGTGATGACTCATTTTCCCCAGGCTTTTTCCGTATTTATGCTATTTCTCATCGGCATGGGGTTTGTTCTGCAGGGTTCTCTAAAAACCGACGCTGTGACCGCTTCAAAAGTCCTGGCCTTTTTCCTGCCTTTGTCCGTGGCTGCCGGCATTATTAGCGGTTTGTTAGACGGGAAAACCCGGTTCAAACGGCTAACGACTCCCTTGCTCAAGAAAAAGATCATGGTGGGGACACTTTTTTTCATTCTTTCCGTCGGGGTTTTGCTGGTTCTGAATTTTTCAAACCTCCAGACATGGTGGCATGGGGTATCGGCCGCATTAACCGGTCTTTGTGTGCTGTGTTCCGTCTTTTTGGGTTACAATGGCGGCCGCCTGGCAGAAGCGATCGTCCCCGGTTGACTGTAAAAGATAACCTATTGATTTTTATCCATTTATTTGTTATATTTGTTTTGTCTTTTTTTAATCACAAAAGGAGTAAAAACAATGACAACAAAAAATTAAACGTGCCTGGCCCCAAATTACTTTTTCCTGCCCACAACCCGGACCAGCCGGAACCAAAAAGGACCTGGCTTGTCCGGAAAATCCCAAATTCCAAACAAAGGGGTGTATTTCGGATACCTTTTCCTGCCTGGTTTTGCCGCGGCCCGGCTCCCCGTACCCCCGTTCCGGGGAAAACGTATCCGACTCTCCGGGGCACTGAAAACCTCTAATGCCACTGCTCCTTTTTTTTGGTCTAAGGTTTCCCGATGGCGATGGTGAAACTGGTCACCTGTTTATTTCCCGCTGGGTGGACCTGCGGCGTACATACCGTCCCCACGGGCGTCCCGGTATCAAACACCACCAGGTACCCTTCTTCCACCTCCTCTGTGGACAGATACTTGCCTGTCAACTGGATAATCCCTTCATTGATGATTCCTTTCACATCGTCGTGACGATTTACTTTGGTTTTGATAATATATTTCTTTCCTTTATAGGTCAACATAATATCCAATCTCCCCAGCCCGGATAACACTTCATCACGAACATCGCCTTCTCCACCATTAACAAATTGGTAAAGCCAGGCGGTGAGAAGAAATTGCCCGGTTTTTTCGTAGGGTTTCTCTTCCGCGTAGAACGCTTTGACACCGATGCGGGAAATATATCTCCCGAAATTAAGAAGAATTCGATTCATATCCAGGCGGTTTCCAGGTAACAGGTATGTTTCCAGGGATATATCATCATAAGCCCTCGCTTCTTTAAAAAAAGCCTTCACATGGATGTCTTTATATATTTTATTAGCAACCACCGCGTAACCCTCTATATTCTTTATTAGACCATATTGCATCAACCAGGACTGCTCCTCATCGTATTGATTGTACTCGACATGATCGAAAACGATTTCTATAAAGGTTTCTTTGAAAAGTTTAGCTTTTTCGTAGAGGTTGTCGAAGTGGTCATTTCTCTCATTCAGGAGGACTTGAATTGCTTTATCCACATCCTGCTCATGAATGGGGGCCGTGGTTCCCGGTTTAATATTCACCGTGAGTATCGTTCCCAACCGGTTCACCAACCAGGTTTGTCCCCGGGTCTGTCGATAGATTTTTTTTACGGCTTCATCCGTAAAGGGTTGATTGGTTTCAGCCGTATACTGGGTGTAGAGGTCGCGGACATTTTTTAGCGTGAAGGGAGGCAGGGCCACCTGGTCGGCGATATTGAAGGGCGACACCCCGCCAACGATCAGTTTGGTGATATTTCTTATACCCACCAGTCCTACCGAATACAGGGCCTTTTGTTTTACTTCTTTATAATCCAGGTATAGATCTCTTAAAGTAGTGAGAAAATTCTCCAGTTCATGAATGGGAATCCCGTCAAACTCATCAATGAATATAACGATTTTTTTGAATTCAATGATGCGATTTAATTCTTCAAATAATTCTCCAAAGGAAATATGGTCGATTAAATCATGATGGGCCAGGAAGGATTTAATTTCATCAAGTTTCCGGCACTCCACCGCGGTCAACCGTTCAATCAATTGCCGGTAGAGTTTTTTTTGCACCTGGGCATAGAAGCGCCGTTTCGTTAATCGGTTATATTTCTGGAAACTAAGATATATGGCTGCATAGGTTGGGTCTTGATGTAATTCTTTGAAAAAATGTTTGAGAAAAGTTGTTTTGCCGCTTTGCCTGGGGGCAAAAATGGAGAAATAGCGGCCCCGGTCCACCATGGTTTTAATATCCTGGTTATCGGGGTTGACGACATTTTCCAGGGGGACGTAGTAAGAGGCTTCGGGGTCCACTATCCCGGATTTCTCGAAAAAACGTTTCGGTTTTTGATACGTTTTTTTGTTTATATTTACCGGCTTTTTTTTCATATTCTTATCTTATTGCAAACATGGCAATTTGTCAAGGCTCGCTTTTTACGGAATGTCCCCGGTTTTCGAAACGCTGACAAAAAGCGGAGAAAATTTCGCCTGGCACCTTTTCCTTTGGTGTTCACATCCTAATTGTAAAGGAAATCACTTCATTTTTCAAGGTTTTACCCTCCTTTACCAGAGGAAGAGAGAATGGTGCCAGAAGAATTATTTCCCTGGAATTTTATGGTCATTGTTCTCATCAAACAAAGGCCGGGTATCGAAAATTGGATAATCAAAGACCTGACCTCGCGGGTACGGCCATTATGTGGTTGAAATTTAACGATAGTCACAAATCAGTCACATTCGCCCCGATTTTTTAAATTGCCCGCTTTTGAAAAGACAAAAAACATTTGTTATAATTAACTTTTAATTTTCGACCTGGTTAAGTGCGGTATTGCCGAGGGAGGCAGCATGCTGCTGCACCAGTTTGCAGGGCTAAAAGAATTTCTTTGCTTCGAACGTTATTTTACACCTTAATAGGGTGCATGCGCCGCTTTAGAGGGTCCCTGCGCCGCAGGGTGCCCGACGGAGGTAATGATGTCTGAGACAACGATCTATAAAAGCACAGAAGGCGAGGCAGAGCTGCTTGGCCTCTATGACTGCGTGTTAAGCAGCCTCGGCATCGAATACGAGGAACAAATGAAGGAAACTCGCTTTGGCAGCACCCACATCCTGGTATCCGGACCGAAAAACGCTCCACCAGTGGTACTCCTGCACGGTGGGAATTCCTTTGCCCCCATGACACTGGCGTGGTTTGTACCGCTTACAAAGGACTACCGGATCTATGCACCAGACGTTATCGGCCATCCGGGCAAGAGTGCGCAAACCCGTGTTTCATCGAGAGACGAAAGCTATGGTCAGTGGATAGTCGATGTCCTCGACGGCCTTGAATTTAAACAAGCAGACTTTATCGCTTCCTCATTCGGCGCCGGCATTATCCTGCGAGCCGCGGCCCATGCCCCGGAGCGCATCTCCAAAGCAGTACTGCATGTACCCTCGGGTGTCATTAACGTACCGGTCCTTTCCATGGTCTTTAAAATTGGCCTTCCTTTTTTTCTTTACAAATGGTTCCCCAACCCAAAGCGACTGCTTAAGGCTGTCGCCTGGATGTCCTCCGAGGAGCTTGAAGAGGAAACGCTGAAGGTTCTCAGCGCAACATTTCTGCATGTCAAGGTGGAGATGGAAATGCCGCGACCGGCAACTAAAGAAGAGTTAGAGAGATTTAATGCACCCACACTTGTTATAACGGGAGAAAACGATGTCATGTTTCCCGGACAAAAGGTCATCGCCCGCGCCAGGGATATTTTCCCAAACCTGGTGGCAGCGGAATGCCTCAGTGGCTCTTGCCACTTTCCCTCGAAAAAGGATATCGAGTTTATCAACAAACGAATCCACCGGTTCCTGGCCGCTGGAGACTGATATGGCTTATAGAAATACAACGATTTACTTCATGAGTGGAACCGGTAATTCTTATCGAGTTGCAACATGGATGGGCGAAATCGCCGAAAAAAACGGGTCAAACACAGACGTTTTCTCAGCTAAGAATAAAAAACCGGCTAAAGAGATAAAAAATGGAAATGATAACTTGATAGGCATTGTTTTCCCTGCTCACGGCTTTACCATGCCGTGGCACATATTAAAATTTGTCTGGCGTTTGCCCCGCCGAAAATCGACCCATGCATTTTGTGTGGCAGCAAGAGGTTCATTAAAATTCGGGTCGGTTTTTATCCCGGGAATGAGCGGCTCCGGTACATTCATAGTTGCCCTGATATTGAAACTCAAAGGTTATAATGTGCGCGGCCTGATGAGTGTCGACATGCCTTCAAATTGGTTTTCACTGCATCCTATACAGCGTGCCAAAAGTCATGATGCTATAATTGCCAGGGCTCATCATAAAGTTAAAAGCTTTATTGAGAGGATTTTTTTAAATGGCAACGTGTGGTTTACTCTTAATAATCTTTACGAGATAACAGGGGGAATTCTTCTATCACTGATCTCCATAGGTTACTTATTCTTCGGACGCTTTTTTCTTGCTAAGCTATTTTTTGCCAATAATAACTGCAATGGATGCGGTGTTTGTACGGAGAATTGTTCTTTTCGAGCTATAAAAATGTGGGGCAAAAAAAATCCTAAACCCTTCTGGAAATACAGTTGTGAGAGTTGTATGAGATGTAGTGCTTTATGTCCGCAAAATGCAATAGAAGCAGGACAATCATGGGGAGTGATCTTATATTTTATAACCGCGATACCGGTTTCATTTTACATTTTTTCAGCGCTCAATGTGACCATTCCCGGCATGGCAAATTTAAAAGGAAGTTGGATCAGGACTGTACTGGATATTTTGTATTATTACCCAGCCATTTTTATTCCCTATTATATGTTTCATTTTCTGATACGAATACCTGTAATTAACTGGATATTTGCACATACCACCATGACTCACTATTACTTTTGGGGGCGTTATCGAGAACCCAATACTAAACTCACGCATATCGATGAAAAAAAGAAATAGGTGTCAAGAAAGGAGAGTTGATCTTACTCTTGATTTTCGCTGAGATATTTGATATGATTTTTATCTAACTTTAATAATGGAGGATGAATCATGAGCAAGAAAAGTAAACTTCAACTGAGTGACCTTAAAGTTGAGAGTTTTGTCACCAGCGTCAATGAAGCCAACAATGTAAAGGCGGGAGGCCTTTGTATTCCCACCCGCACATGTATGTATCCCACCCTGAAACATCATGAAACTTGCGGTACGGACCCCGGCTGCGGGAATACCCAATTTACCTGTGGAGAATACACATGTGCGGCTTCCTGCAGCCCGGTGTGCGAAACCTGGGCCTGCTCCTACGGCGATCCGGTGTAAACGGTAGAGCTTACGCTTTAACCCGTTGAACCCGTTTAAAACGGTTAATTAATTACAAAAAAAGAGACAGACGAAAAATCGCGGCTTTGTCTGTCTCTTTTTTTTCGTTTTTTCAAGGAAAAGAAAAAGAACGTGAACAGAATCATCTTAGAAAGAAATAAACCGCATAGAAAGAAGCAAATATCTTTTCGGAAGAATGAAATATTTCTTAAGAAGAACTAAATATCTTTTAGGAAGAGATAGCTGTCTCTTAGGAAGCACCAATTATATCTTGGGAAGAGTTAAATATTTCTTAGGACAGGATACATTTCCTGTAGGAAGAATTAAATATTCTTTGGAAGAAACTAAATATCTCTTAAAAAGGGATAAATGTCTCTTAGGAAGGGCTACATATCTTGTAGAAAGAGTCAATCTTCTCTTAAAAAGAGAATAATTTGCTTTAGAAAGGGATTAATGTCTCTTGGAAATCGTCTTATGTCTTTTAAAAAGGGATAAATCTTTCTTAGGAAGGGTTACATTTCCATTCGGAAGGGTCGCATATCCTGTGGGAACACATTAATATGTCTTGGGAAGAGACAAAAGTGTCACGGCAAGAATTTTTTTTATTTTTTTAAGGGCAAAAGCGGGATAAGGGGGCATTCGGGCCAGGAAACTATTTTGCCGAATGGTGATTTCTAACTGCCGATTCATGAATTTCAGGTGCCGAATGGTGATTCTTAACTACCGATTAGTGACTTTCATGTACCAATTGCCAATTGCCAATTGCCAATTGCCAATTGTCAATTGTCAATTGTCCTTAACGATGCCCTCCGTGCGGATCTACTAACCCATATTTTTATCTACAGGATTGTTTTTTTGCCTGTCATCTTTTTTTATCTAGTATTACTATTGAAGAAAATCGATATTTGTGTTAAATATAGAGCATGAAAGAAAGGAGAAGGACATATGAATGACAGCTCTGGCATCGTCGACCCTCATGGCGGCTACCGCTCGTTGAAGGCATATCAAACTGCGGAAATCGTTTATGATGCTACGGTAAAATTCTGTGAGCGATTTATTAACCCCCGGTCACGCACCACCGATCAGATGGTCCAGGCTGCACGCAGTGGCAAGCAAAACATTGCCGAAGGAAGCATGGCCTCTGGTACCTCTAAAAAAACCGAGCTGAAACTCGTGGGCATTGCTCGGGCCAGCCTGGAAGAGCTGCTTCTGGATTACCAGGATTTTCTGCGTCAGCGTAGATTGCCACTCTGGGGCAAGGAGCATCCGCAGACAAAAAAAATCAGAAAACTGGCTTACGACGAAAATAGGTCCTATTTGACCTATAGGACCTATATTGAAGACTCCTCCGCCCAGGTGGCTGCTAACACGCTTATCTGCCTGATTCACCAGGCCAACTACCTGCTCGACTAACTGCTGCGGCAGTTGGAAAAACAATTCCTACAAAAAGGCGGTTTCACCGAGAGGCTGTACCACGCCCGGCAGAATGCCAGGATAAAGTCGTGAACCCACCACCCTCCAAAATCCTTTTTCTTACTATGGCAAAGGGTGATATAACGCACCCCCAGGTCATAGAATTTTTTCACCAACGAGAGATCGTTTCCTTCAGGGGACCTGAGCACCTGGCTATATAGGTAAAAGTCAAGAAATATTGAATTATAGACGTTTTTGTTGTAAAATTTATTTATGAAGGCTAAATATACAAGAACTGATCACCCACCTGTTTTTGGGTGAGTGGGGGTACCAGGGAGTAATAAGCATGGATTTAAAATCTTTTTTAAAACGTAAAAGAATTTTTTTGTTTTTCCTGTTTTTCCTTTTGGGGCAATGGCTGCCTTGTGAGCCCTCTTCATTTCCAGTTATTAGAAATATGGGTCTAAAATATTTCAAGTATTACAATCCCAAAATTGAAGACCTTCAACCCCAGAATTGGTGCGTCATCCAGGACAAACGCGGCATTATTTATTCTGCCAACCATGGCGGGGTGGTGGAATTTGATGGGGTTTCCTGGCGGTTAATCAGAGTACCTAACTGGTCAGTATATTCAATGACCATGGACCGTGACGGGACTATTTATATCGGAGGAAAAGATGAAATCGGACTTTTAACGCCAGATACCAACGGATCACTGCAATATGTGTCCCTGCTGGATCATTTAAAAGAAGATCAAAAAAAATTTTCTATCGTATGGAAAACCCACACCACAACACAAGGGATATATTTCCATACATTGAATTTTTTATTCCGGTGGAACCCCGGGCAAAAACGCATGAAGGTATGGCAAGCAATAGCAAATATCCGTTTCAACGCTTCATTCTCTTGTGCAGGAAAACTATTTATTCGCCAGCAAAACCTCGGGCTCATGCAAATGCTCGAGGATTCGCTGATATTGATCCCCGGCGGTGAAACCTTTGCCAATAAAAAAATTTACATGATGGCAGAATATCAAGAAGGTTCCTTGAAACTCCTGATTGGGACCCGGTATAATGGATTTTACCTTTATGACGGCATCATATCGACACCTTTTCCTACAGGAGCAGACGATTACGTGAAAAAACACCGGCTCTATCAGGGAATACGATTAACCTCCGGTGATTTTGCCCTGGCCACCCTGCGCGGAGGCCTGGTTATCATTGATTCTCACGGCAGCTTAAAATACATTTTTAACAAAGATTCCGGCCTGCCCGAAGACAATGTAAAATATGTGTATGAGGATTTCCAGGGTAATTTGTGGTTGGCGCTCAGTAAAGGACTGGCAAAAATCGAATATGCCTCTCCTTTTTCCCTCTTTGATCATCGATTAAATTTACCCGGATTGATACTGGCAGTGATCAAACACCAACACAACTTATATGTAGGAACTGACAGGGGATTATATTCATATTCACTGACGTTCCCATCCATATTCCACCCGGTTCCCGGGATGTCCAGTAACTGCTGGTCCCTGCTTTCAACTGGAGACTCCCTCCTGGCAGCCACCACCAGTGGGGTGTTCCAGGTGGAAGAGGATACGAAAAGGGTTATTGGCTACCCTGCTTACGTTTTACTGCGTTCCCCGGGTGACCCAAACCGTACCTGGGTAGGAACCAGCAGAGGTTTGGTTTCTTTATATTTAAATTCAAAACCAGGTGGCAAAAACCAGGAGCCCCGCTGGATAAAGGAACGTGAATTTAACTCCATTACTCAATCCATAAGAACCATTGGTGAAGACAAAAACGGCAGTTTGTGGTTAGGCACCCTGACACAAGGCGTTTTAAAAGTTGATTTTCCTGTTCCTATCAAAGGCACAATGATTCCTCCCGGTGTTGACGGTCCTGTGACTGTCACCCGCTTTGATGCGTCACAGGGACTGCCTCCCAAAGAGGTTAATGTCTTTACGGCAGCCGGGCACGTCATGTTTGCCACAGAAAAAGGAATCTTTCGATTTCGTGAGAAAGATAAAATGTTTATCCCGGATTTTATCTTAGGAAAGGAATTTGCAGACGGTTCCCGGGGGGTATTCCGCATCGTAGAAGACAGTAATAAACATATCTGGTTCCATTCCCGGTGCAGAAATTTTCAAGCCGTTCCCACACCCGGTGAACCGGGTAACCAGGGCAAATCCTTTGTTATTAACATAAAACCCTTTTTAAGAATTCCCCTTGCCCAGGTAAATACCATTTACCCGGAAGAACATGGGGGTATCACCTGGTTTGGAGGCACAGACGGTCTGGTTCGTTACGATTCCACCATAAAAAAGAATTACCAATCAGATTTTGCGGTCTTTATTCGAGAGGTACTGGTCAATGGAAAACTGGTTTTCAATGGTTACAAAAAAATAAACGATTCTCAATCCAGACCTGGTTTCCCGGTGATTGCTTACAAGAATAGAAACCTTCGTTTTTCATTTGCTGCCCCTTTTTTTGAGGATGAACCAGCTACCCAGTATCGATGTTTCCTGGAGGGATATGATGAACATTGGCCGGAATGGGTCCCTGGAGAAACCAAAAAAGAATACACAAACCTTGATCCCGGGATGTATGTGTTCCGGGTTCAGGCCAGGAATGTGTATGACCATTTAGGTGAAGAAGCCGTGTTTCAATTTAAAGTTTTGCCGCCCTGGTACAAAACCTGGTGGGCATTTATAATCTATACTCTTATCTTTTTCTTGCTGGTTTTCTTTATTGTTAAGTGGCGTTCCCGGAAACTGGTGCAGGAAAAACAAAACCTGGAAACCATCGTTAAAAAAAGAACAGCAGAGATCAACCAGAAGAATCGACAATTGGAAGAGCAATCCGGAAAGCTAAAAGAGCTGGATAAGGCAAAATCCCGTTTTTTTGCCAACATTTCTCATGAATTTCGTACCCCCCTGACATTAATTATGGGTCCCCTGGAGCACATGATTTCCAGGAGCCGCAGCAAAGAACAAAAAGAGCATCTGAACGTGATGCTGCGAAATTCCCAGCGGTTACTCACATTGATCAACCGATTACTGGACCTTTCACGACTGGACAGTGGAAAGATGAAATTGCAAGCTGCCCCCCAGGATATTGTCCCCTTTTTAAAAGGTATCCTGGATTCTTTCCGGGGGCTGGCCGATCTACATAATCTGGAACTGGAATTTATTGCAGAAAAGGAACATATTACACTCTATTTTGATGCCGGAAAGCTGGAAGAAGTGATGGGTAACCTTCTTACCAACGCTGTAAAGTTTACTCCTCCCGGGGGAAAAATCAGGGTAAAGGTAACGGTGAAATGTATCCGGACGCGGGGATTGCTGTCAAATCCCCAGACCCGGGCCTTGCAAAGAAACAAACAGCTACCCGGATTATGAGAACTATGGATTTCAATATGAATGCAGCGACGGGGCACTCAAATGGGATAAATTGGTAAATCAACTGGACGCCCTTCAGCCGGTGGGGTTTTCCTGGGAACACACAGACCTACATAAAAAAAGCGGCGGCCATTATATGGTGGTCAGGGGATATATTCTCCTGGGTGATGTGAAACTGGTGGTGGTAAATGATCCCTCACCGTGGAACAAATGCAAATGTCAGGGCGGATCACTTAAAATAATTTCTTACAGCGATTATGTGGAGTATCCGGGCCGGTATACCCATGGGTACGATGACTATGACTTCAAACCGGTAAATACACATTCAAAACAGGGGAGGTAGATTATGAGATATGGAAATGTTCTCTTTTTGAGTTTAATATTGTGCGGCAGTATAGTTATAAATGTTTCCCACCTGGATGCTCAACAAAATAACAATGATACCCGGCAAAAAGCAGCGCAGGAATCACTCGATCTTCTTAAACAATTACCGCCGCCTGTACTGGAAAAACTTGGTTTTGAAACCAGGCAGATGATTAATGAAAGTTCACTGGGAAAGCCATTGCAAGCTTATATTATCTGGCTGGGCAGTTTAAAGGAGTTTAAACAAGGCGATGACCCCGGAGGAATGTTGAAGGATGTGGATGAGTTCAATTACCCTGTATATGCGTGTGAAATGCCGATATCTTCTGTCACCATAAGAAAAAGAAAAGAAAAGTGGGCATTTGCCGCAATCGGTGGAAGGGAAATTCTATCGGCTGAAAATGCACGGCTGAAACATTCGGCTTCCAACCCCATACCGCCGCCTTCCTATTTTATGGTGCAAATTCAGGCCATGAGCCTCACCTTTTTGGGTTACGACTCAGAAGGAAAGATGTATCTCATTCCCACCCATGAACATCCTGATCTTGAAAACTATGAACCCTATAAACCCGTGTTGGCAGAGGAAGTCTTTATTGAATTGAAACGCTTTATAGAAAAATACGAAAACCTCCCGGCGCTTTCATCTTCTTCCCCGCTGCTTACAGTGGGTAAAGAAGAGCTGGCCCCGGGAGAATCAACATGGCTGAAAATAACGGTTAAAGGGCTTTACCGGTATAAAAAACTTAACAAAGAACTTCCTTTTCGCTTGCAGAATAAAACACCTGACATCGGAAGTATGGAAGGTGGTAACACACAGACCCATATTATTCGCCCTGGAGATATAGACTCGTATGGGATATATACCATGACCCGAATTCTGACAGGAAAGGTACCAGGGAAATTTTACATTAGAATAGACTTTGAGTAATACACGAAAAAAAGTTGGAGGTTGGGAACGAGGCGTTGAGATTCGGAAGAGTTAATTAAGTAACAACGGGAATTTCCCGGGGTTAAAGAAGCTTGAAAAAATACAACAGGATAGTTGTATTTAAAAAAATAGCAAAAATAAAAAAACAAAAAATAAGGAGGAAGTTAAAATGAAAACCTTGCGTATCTTATTAGGAGTTTTGGTGATTGCCGTCATCTCGACTGGTGTCGTTCCCGCGTATGATGTCAATAAGGACCTCATAAACGTTGGTAAGGATGCCTACGATCTTAAAGTGATTCTATCGGGTTATGAGGTCGTCCCTAGAAACGGACACTTTGACGGATGGCATTATATTGAGCCGCGTGGGTGGTTTGAGTCGTTTGCCCACGGACAGAATGATAAAACCGGTAACACAGAGCTTCACTGGCAGAACTTTAATGACGGAACCGACAACGTCATCAACAATGGCCAGGTTATCCATGTTGGCTGGACCACGATTGACCATTCCAGTAAAGTGATTGATATGTATTGGACGGGCAAGGACGGGCAAAAGATGCCTGGAAGCATCATCTTAAACATCACCAGCGGCTGGACCTACGAGCAAGCCAGCTACGCTTACCTCCACTGGGATAATGACTATACGGTAGAAATGCCAATTCAGATCAACAATGTGCAATACGCCGTAATGGCAACCAGCGTGCCGCTCGAGGAACTCAACACCCGAAACGAGGAACTGAATAGTCAATTCCAGCCCATTGCCGGGGGCGAGTCCTTCGAGGTGCAGCCGGGAGAAGAGGTTACACTCCAGGTACCGGAAAACGTTCCACCAGGCTCAGCAGTGGTGGTCAGGTACCAGGTCGATGGTCCAGGTTCGGATGCGAGAGTAATCGATTTCGTACAGTTCATTGCCCAAGAACATCCAACCCTTTTACTTTCTAGAGATAATTTACATTATGGTTCGGAATTAAATGGTCCTAAAACAACGGATCAGACCCTCTATATTTCTAACCCAGGTAGAGATACTCTTAACTGGACAATTACAGATAATGCAACCTGGCTTAGCTGCACGCCTTCATCAGGAACCAATTCCGGTGAGGTTAATGTGTTGGTAGACCCCACTGGCTTACCGGTGGGGAATTATACCGGAACCATTACTGTAGAAGACCCAAACGCATCCCATTCTCCACAAACAGTAACTGTTACCCTAAATGTTTACCCCTCAGGCGCCGCATCAGGACCTTTCGGTGAATTTTCCACTCCTATTGATGGTTCAACCGTTTGCAGCAGTATTCCTGTAACCGGCTGGGCATTGGACGATATCGGAGTCAGCAGCCTGAAAATATATAGAGACCCGGTTAGTGGTGAGGGTTCGGGACTTATATACATTGGAGATGGGGTATTCGTAGAAGGAGCACGCCCGGATGTGGAACAAGCCTATCCGGGGTATCCCATGAATTATAAAGCTGGCTGGGGTTACATGCTGCTGACCAATTTCTTCCCAGATGGAGGAAACGGCACTTTCACACTCTACGCGATTGCCCAAGATGTGGAAGGCAACACTGTCACTTTAGGAACCAGGACCATTACCTGTGACAATGCCAATGCGGTGAAACCCTTTGGAGCTATCGATACTCCCACACAAGGCGGCACAGCTTCAGGCAGCAACTATGTAAATTGGGGGTGGGTATTGACGCCGCCGCCTAATTACATGGCCACGGACGGGTCCACCATCAACGTGTGGGTAGATGGAGTGAATATCGGACACCCCACTTATAATATCTACAGGGCTGATATTGCCAATCTATTCCCGGGGTATGCCAATAGTAATGGTGCAGTGGGCTATTTTTACCTGGAGACCACTGCTTATTGGGGTGGTGTACATACCATCCAATGGACAGCCACCGACAGTGCCGGCAATACAGACGGTATTGGAAGCAGGTATTTTACTATTCAGAATATCGATAACAGTGAATCAAACTCGCTGTCCGGGCTTAAAAGCCGCAATCAAAAAATTTCAGCCCCAGGGATTGAGCGTTGGGAAAATTTACCTATTGATCAAAATAATCCTGTTCAGATTAGAAAAGGATTTAGAAAAAATATTGAATCCCGGGAAACATATCATAATGAAGAAGGTCTTATTAAAATTGAAATCAGGGAATTGGAGCGGATTGAATTGGATTTTTCCGATGGTACAGCGAATAATTCTCAAATCTCCGGTTATATGGCAGCGGGCAATCAAATCTACCCCTTGCCGATCGGTGCGACATTGGATTCCAAAAATCATAAATTTTATTGGCAGCCGGGACCGGGTTTTATTGGAGAGTATCGGTTTGTATTTATTGAGAAAAGGCAAAATGGGCAGATGCAGCGGAAGAATATCATTGTGAAAATTGTACCGAAATTTGGGAGAAAAGGAGAAGTGGAGAAGTGAGAAGAGGGGGTAATAGTTAACATATTTTTCACCGCAGAGAGCGCAGAGATCGCATCTGTGTCCTCCGCGTGCTCTGCGGTGAATAATAGCCTTTTTGGGGTTCCGTTCCGGCATGTCCGGGCTGTGGACAGGCCAGAAAAACGCAACACCAGGTTGCAATCGACATCATAATATGAAATAATTAGGGATAAAAAATGAAGATAAAAAAATCCTGAGAAAAAAAATTCATTTCTCTATAGAAGGAGTAAACCATATGAGGAGTAACGATTTAAAAAATTTAACAGGAAAACGTATTTTATCCGGTGAGGTAGACTATAATTTTGACGACTGGTTAAAGGACCTGGCCGAAAAAGTGAAGGTCGATTTTTCCGCAGAGGCCCTGGAAATGGAGGAAGGCAGTGAGAAACATGAATTCTGGCTGGATAAATTCTTTGCCATTACCTTTGGGGTTTGTTACGACCAGGCGCAAAGTTATACGACCTCGAAAGCCGAAGGCATTTTCAAAGAGATAACGCCCAGTAAAGTTTTTGAGAAAAGTATCAAATCATTGATCCCCAAAATCAAGAAAGAGTACAAGCACCTTATCGATATCTTACGGGGTATTATGCTGCGGGATTTTACTGCAGCAGTGGTTGGTGGGCTTTCCGAGAAAGAGGCGGCAAAATTGCTGGACAAAATGTATCGAAAGATAATCGCGGATTCGCAGAAACAGAACTTCTTTTTAAAATAACAGGCAAAAAAACCGTCACGGGTCAGCGGGTCGCGGGAAAGGTTATCTTGAATAACGTTCCTTTGCTCTGGTCCAGGTTAATCTCACCCTTAAGTTGCTGGGTTAAAATATTGATCAACTGCAAGCCCATGGATTTGGCTTTCCTGAAATCCACTTCATCCGGCAATCCGACTCCATTGTCACCCACAGATAAAACAAACCGGTTATTCCTTTTATGGAATTCAACCATTATCTCACCCGTTTGACCGTCCGGGAATGAATGTTTAAGGGCATTGGTCAACAGCTCGTTAAGAATGAGTCCGGAGGGTACGGCATACTTAAGCGGCAAAGAAACATCGTCTACTTTTACGTTAATATTGGTGAGTCTTTGCAGGGACCCGTAGGCTTTATTTAATTCGGTAATAATAGAGTTGAAATATTCCCGGGCATTGATACTGGATAAATACTCGGACTGGTACATTTTTTCATGAATGATTGCCATGGAATGGATCCGCTGCCGGGTGTTTTCAAATGCCAATTCTGCCTCGGGGTCCTTGATTGA
>WVZO01000238.1:0-268 GCA_011772425.1 Candidatus Aminicenantota bacterium | reverse complement strand
CTTGCGTGTTAGTTCGTAGAGTCGCTCCAGTTCATTCTCAGTTTTTTTACGCTCGGTGATGTTCAAGGTTGTACCGAATAATCGCACCGGGGTGCCGTCCGCATTTCTTTCTAACCTGCCCACAACATGAACCCATCGTTCAGACCCGTCCGGTCGAACCAGGCGGTGCTCTAAATTGATCGGCTCTCCGTGAGTGACGGCTGCCTCGTAAGCTGCATTCATCACAGCGAGGTCCCCAGGAGGAATTAATTTGCCCACAGACTCTCGA
>WVZO01000464.1:10323-10641 GCA_011772425.1 Candidatus Aminicenantota bacterium | reverse complement strand
GTTTTTATAAAAAGAGCCCCCCTGGCCGCCGGAGGCAAAAAATCTACAAAACCGGAGATTTGGGGCGGTGGCTGGCGGATGGCAACCTGGAATTCCTGGGCCGCATGGATGACCAGGTAAAGATAAGAGGATACCGCATCGAATTGGGAGAAATAGAAGCGCAGTTATTAAGGCATGAAACTGTGCAAAAGGTGGTGGTAACAGCCAATGATACCGGCACCGGTGATAAAATCCTTTGTGCTTATATTGTTCCTGGAACTGTGGATGCCTTTGATAAACCATCTTTATTTTCAGAAGAATTAAAAAGATACTTATCTT
>WVZO01000464.1:0-10287 GCA_011772425.1 Candidatus Aminicenantota bacterium | reverse complement strand
GAGGAATTGGTGCAAATATGGATAGACGTATTAAATATAAAGTCGCCTGCAATTATAGGTATTGATGATAATTTTTTCCATTTGGGGGGTCATTCGCTGCGGGTGGTGAAGCTGATTGCCATTATTCACCAACAGTTGAACCTGGAAGTGCCTTTTGGAATAATTTTCAAATCTCCCACCATCCGGCAGTTTGCTGCATACATAAGGGATAACCGAAGGGAATCGTATGAAACATATATTCATGCTCCCATTCCCCGGGCAGAAAAAAGAGAATATTATGTGCTTTCATCATCTCAGAAGAGATTGTATATTCTGTATTGTCTATCCCCGGAGGATGTTAGTTATAATCTGCCTTATGTTTCTTTTATTGAAGGGCAAGCGGATGAGAAGCAGCTAGAAAATGCGTTTAATCTGTTGATTGAACGGCATCAAATTTTCAGAACCGTCTTTATAGAAGTTGGCGAAGAACCGGTTCAAAAGGTTCATGATCAGGTGAGATTTGAGATTGAGCGACACACCCCGCCCTTCGGGCACCCCTCTCAAGAGGGGATTATTCGAGATTTTGTTCGTCATTTTGATTTTGTTCAGGCACCTTTAATGCGCGTAGGATTGATAAAAGCGGATGACAGGAACTGTATCTTAATGGTGGATATGCATCATATTATTTCTGACGGTGTCTCCATGGGGGTATTTTTGAAAGAATTATTGGCTCTCTATGGAGGTTTAGATGCGGAACTGCCGAATTTGAAACTGCAATATACTGATTACTCTGTGTGGCAGCAGCAGAACCTGGAAATGGTTCGAATGAAGAGGCAGCGGGAATACTGGTTGAAGCAGTTCCATGAGCCAATACCTGTGCTGGAACTGCCGTTTGATTTTCCCAGGCCCCCGGTAAAGCGCAGCGATGGAAAACGGCTGAGCTTTGAGCTAAACACGCAGCAAACCGAAGCACTAAAGCAGCGGGCCAGTTCTGAAGACACCACACTTTATATGCTGTTGTTGAGTCTTTATGCTGTTTTGTTGTCTAAATTAAGCGGGCAGGAAGACATGGTCGTGGGAACGCCGGCAGCCGGCCGGAATCATATCGATTTGCAGCCATTGATGGGCATGTTTGTTAATATACTGGCTTTGCGATGTTATCCAACCGGAGAGAAATGTTTTGGCGCCTTTTTTAAAGAAATCTCAGAGACGGCACAAAGGGCTTTTGAAAACCAGGATTATCCGCTTGAGGAGTTGGTACAAGCGGTGATCTTTCAACGAGATTCCAGTCGAAACCCTTTATTTGATACCATGTTTGTACTCCAGGAGCTCGAAGCCAATGCTGGTACGGATCTAGATTTAAGTACACAACCCCATGTAAACATGGGAATACGGTTAAACCCCATTCGCTATAACACGCCAACTTCCCAGTTTGATCTTACCTTTGAAGCGGAAGAGATTGATGGAGGGATTGGATTTACAGTGGAGTACAGCACGGTTCTATTTAAAGAAGAAACCGCCCAACGCTTTATAATCGCCTTTGAAAAGATTATTTCTGCTGTGGTTAAAGATTTTGATCAAAGGATATCGGAAATCGAGATCATCAGTAGTGAAGAGAAGCAGAAAATATTGCACGATTTTAATGATACGGAGGTATATTATCCATCAGCCAAAACCCTTCACGGCTTGTTTGAAGACCAGGCGGCCAGAACACCCGGCCATAGGGCCGTGATCTGCAGGGAGCTTCAATTAACCTATAATGAATTAAATAAAAGATCCGATCAATTGGCCTATAATTTAATAGAAAAAGGCGTCCAGGCCGACACCATTGTGGGGATAATGGTTGAGCAATCGGTGGAGATGGTTATCGGCATATTGGGGATATTGAAAGCAGGCGGTGCCTATATGCACATTGACCCGGATTATCCACAGGAACGCATCGATTACATGTTGAAAGACAGTGGTGCGAAGATTTTGTTGAGTGAGGTGAGTGAGTTGAGTAAGGAACCTACTCACCTTACTCACCTTACTCACCCAACTCACCTATGCTACCTCATCTACACCTCCGGTACCACGGGGAGACCCAAAGGCGTTATAGTGATACACCAGGGAGCAGTTAATACACTTAACTGCAGAAAAGAAGAATATAAAACCGATTCAGACGTAATTGCCATACAGTTATTTTCCTGTGCCTTTGATGGTTTTGTAACCAGCTTTTTTACCCCGGTTATTTCTGGTGCAGCGGTTATTCTTCCACATAAGGAGGAGCTGAAAGATGTAACTCGTATAAAAGACATTATCGTTAAACACGCTGTCACTCATTTCATCAGCGTACCGGCGTTGTTTGCCGCAATACTGGAAGCTATTACCGAGGAAGAGGCAGTATCGTTGAAGTTAGTGGCCCTGGCAGGTGACCGGGTGATGCCGTGGCTTGTGCAAAAGGCAAACGCTAAAAACAAAAAACTGGAGATTTCAGTCGAGTATGGTGTGACAGAAGCTTCGGTAATGTCTACCATATCCCGCTGCCAAGAAAAAGAAGAGCCAGTGACCATCGGTCATCCCTGTTGGAATACCCGGGTCTATATCATAGGCAGGTATCAAAAACTTCAGCCGGTAGGGCTGCCGGGAGAATTGTGTATTGGTGGGGTAGGGGTAGGCCGTGGTTATTTGAATAACCCGGAATTAACCGGGGAAAAATTTCTCTCTGGCTTCTATAGGTCCTATAAGTCCTATAGGACCTATATTTCTAAAAAAATCTACAAAACCGGAGATTTAGCGCGGTGGCTGCCGGATGGGAATATCGAATTTTTGGGTCGGATTGATCTGCAGGTGAAAATCAGGGGATATCGTATTGAACCCGGGGAAATCGAGAATCGGTTACGAGATCATAAAAACATCAAAGACGCTGTGGTGATTGCCAGTGAAGATGGAGATCAAGCAGGTGAAAGATATCTTTGCGCTTATATCGTTTCTACTGGTGAAAGGGCCTTTGAAGAAATCCCCGATACCATGAAATTGAGAGAATACCTGTCGCATACGCTGCCCGATTATATGATCCCTACTTATTTTGTTTCTATAGAGCAAATGCCTGTCACCCCCAGCGGGAAACCGAACCGTAAAGCCCTGCCAAAACCGCGGCAGGAATTAGAGAAATATGTGGTTCCCGGGAATCGATTGGAAGTGAGATTGGTGGAAATATGGTCCGAGGTATTGGGAGCAGCCAGTGGCATTGGCGTTGAAGATAATTTCTTTGAATTGGGAGGTCACTCGTTAAAAGCCAATACCCTGGTGTTAAAAATCCATAAAGTGCTGAATGTGGAGATTCCTCTAAGTGTTCTATTTAGAAATCCTACCATCAAAGGTATTGCCTGTTATATACAATCGCAATACAAAAAGGAAAGACAATATGTCCCTATTGAGCCGGTGGAAGAGAAAGAATACTACCCACTCTCTTCAGCCCAGAAGCGATTCTACCTCTTGCAGCAGATGGCACCTGACAGTACGGCTTACAATATGCCTGCTGTGATGACATTGGAAGGTCGTCCGGACAGGGTACGATTTGAAGAAACGCTGCGAACTCTCATCAAAAGGCATCGAAGCTTACGGACATCCTTCGAGATGATCGATGGCGAGCCTTTTCAATGGGTTCATGAGAATGTGGCTTTTGAAGTTGAATATAATGATTTAACCACTTCAAACTTCATTCGTCCTTTTGATTTGTCTCAGGCCCCGCTTCTGAGGCTGGCACTGGTTAAGGTGGAAGAAACAAAACACATCTTAATGTTTGACATGCATCACATAATTTCCGATGCATCCTCTATCGGTATATTTTTAAAAGAATTTACTGCAGTGTACGCAGGAGAAGCCTTGCCGCCTCTTCCCATCCAATACAANNAGAAAGAAGAAGCCTATTGGTTGGATCAATTTTCAGAACCTCCTCCGGTATTACATATGCCCACTGATTATCCCAGACCTTCGGTTCAACAATTTGAGGGAGACCGGGTGAATTTCCGGTTAACAAAGGAGTTAACCGCAGGGATCAGGGGATTGCTGAAAAGAACCGGCACTACCTTATTTATGATGATGTTGGCATTGTATAACATCCTGCTGAGCAAATACGCCTGCCAGGAAGATATTGTCATTGGTGTACCCATTGCCGGGCGTTATCACCAGGACCTGGAGAATGTTATCGGTCTCCTGGTAGAGACACTGGTAATCAGAAATTACCCAAATCCTGATAAGCCATTTGATCGATTCCTGGCTGAAGTAAAAAAGAATACTTTAGGAGCTTTTGAGAATCAATCCTATCCTTTTCGAGAATTGATTAAAGGTGTCACTGATGGAAAGGATATCGGCCGCAATCCTCTTTTTGATGCCATGTTGCTTGTCCAGAACGTTCAATTGCCGGATTTAAAAATCCGGGGGTTAACCATTACCCCCCGGGAAATTGATTTAAAAGAGTCGAAAGTTGATCTTACCCTGGAAGTGAGAGAGAAAGATGAAGAGATTGCCTTTAGCCTGGAGTATGCCGCGGCATTATTTAAACGAGACACCATGGAGCGATTTACCGGGCATTTTTTAAAGCTCATAGAACAAGTATTGGCATTAGCGAAAAGAAAAAGAGCGGATAATCTTGGGGTCTCATTATCGGAGGTTGAGATCGTCAGCACGGTGGAAAAACAACGGATTATGGAGGAATTTAATTCACCTGTGCGCGGGTTTTCCCCTGACATGAAACCGCTTCATCGTCTATTTGAGGAACAAGCAGCCAGGATGCCTGATAGTATTGCTATAGTTGGCAGTTGGCGGTTGGCAGTAGGCAAAGCGGATGGCGCACAGCTCACAGTGCAAAGAGCAGAAGAACGCTCTGCGATTACTTATAGGGAATTGAATCGAAAGTCAGACCAGTGGGCAAACTTGTTGAAAGAAAAAGGAGTCAAACCAGATATGGTTGTGGGGATAATGGTGGAACCTTCGGTGGAAATGGTAATGGGGATATTGGGAATATTAAAAGCCGGGGGTGCCTACCTGCCCATCGAGCCGAATTACCCGGCTGAACGCATCAATTATATGATGGCGGACAGCAATGTAAAGATTTTGCTGGCTGCGCCAGCTGCTCAGGTTAAGGTTGAGGCTAAGGTTAAGGAAGAAACCATCGAACGAATAGATATAGTTAGGCAATCATTTCCCTCACCCTCACCCTCAACCTTAAGCAAGGTTAGTTCTGCCAACCTTGCTTACGTCATTTATACCTCCGGTTCTACGGGGAAACCCAAGGGAGTCCCGGTAGAGCATCGAAATGTGGTGGATTACCTGTTTAGCATCATCGAGATGTTTTCAATCACCGGCAGTGATGTGGTACTGCAGCAGCTCTCCTTTGCTTTTGACGCTTCTATTGAAGAATTGTATCCTGTTTTAATCAGGGGGGGGAAATTGGTTGTGCCGGGCAGTGAAATAGCCGGGAATATCGATATGATAGCCGGGGAAGTGGGACGAGAAAAGATTACATTCCTGTCGGTAACTCCGTTGGTCTTGAATGAGTTAAATAAAGTCGAAAGCCCTGAATTGAAGAGTCTTCGGATAATACTGGTGGGTGGGGATGAGTTGAAATATGAATATATCGATAGAATTGCCGGGGAGATAGAGGTTTACAATGGCTATGGTCCCACCGAGGGCACGGTGTGTGCGACCTTTCACAAGTGCCCCCCGTCGGGAGATGGCCGGGTGCCCATTGGGAAACCCATTGGCAGACGTCATGTATATATCCTGGGAAAAGATAAAGGATTGCTTCCTTGTGGTGCTGCTGGTGAGTTGTGTATTGGTGGAAATGGGCTTGCCCGGGGATATTTAAACAACCCGGAGTTAACCGCAGAGAAATTTGTTTCTGGCTTCTATAGGTCCTATAAGTCCTATAGGACCTATATTTCTAAAAAAATCTACAAAACCGGTGATTTGGCTCGTTGGCTGGTGGATGGAACCATTGAATTCCTGGGGCGGATGGACCGCCAGGTAAAGGTCAGGGGATATCGAATAGAATTGGAGGAAATAGAGGCTCAATTGCTTATTCATCCGCTGGTTAGCGATGTGGTGGTTAAAACAAGAGAAAACGAAAGTGGAGATCAATACCTGTGTGCATATGTTGTATTCCAAAATAAACAAGAATTAAATGCATCGGAACTAAGGAAGTGGTTGGCAAAGAATTTGCCGGATTACATGATACCTCCGTATTTTGTAGACCTTGAGTATATCCCTCTAACTCCCAATGGGAAAGTTAACCATCAGGCGCTCCCGGCTCCTGAAGCTGAAAAGACAGGTGAGCCTGATGCTTACGCTGTTATTTCACCTCGGACTGAACAGGAAAAAAAACTGGTGGAGATGTGGTCTGAATTATTGAAGAGAGAAAAACAACATATCGATATCGATGCCAATTTTTTTCAAATAGGTGGGCAATCATTAGCCGCACTCCAACTGGTTTACCAGTTGCGTAAAGAATTTGAAATAAGTATCCATTTGAAGGACATTTTCATATACCCCACCATAAGGGAACTGGGAAAGAAAATAAAGATAAAACGACCGGATTCACGGGAATATCTTAAAATAACTCCAGGGGAAGAGCGGGATTATTATGAGCTTTCTTATGCCCAACGACGGTTATGGATATTGTGTCAGTTTGAGGAAGATTCCACTGCTTACAATATGCCGGATGCCTTTATTATTTCCGGTAAAATCAATATAAGAGCTTTTAAAAGAGCGCTGCAAATCCAGGTGGACCGCCATGAAAGTTTACGAACTGTTTTTGTTATGGTGAATGGGGAGGCCAAACAGAAGATTATTGAGAACGTTCAGTTGCAGATGGATTCCATTGATCTTCGCGGTTTTAATGATGCAGCCAGGGAAGAAGAGGCCAGGAAAATATTCAGGGAAGCAGCCGGTCGAGTTTTTGACCTGGAACAGGGACCATTGGCCCTTTTTAAATTGGTGCAATTGGAGGATTATAAGTACTTATTCATATACAATATCCATCACCTCGTTAATGATGGATGGTCGCAGCACAACATGAATGATGAGGTGGCTGCTTTATACACTGCTTTATCCCGAGACAAAGAAAATCCCCTGGAAACACTGGAATTGCAGTACAAAGATTACACCTTATGGCACAATCAGTTAATTAATGAGGGCAGGTTTTATCAAGCGGGTCAATACTGGCTGGAAAAATTTAATGATAAACCCAATGGGATTGAATTACCCCTGGATCATCCCAGGCGACCCATACAGACCTTTAACGGCCGGCGGGTTCATTTTGCCATTAATGATGAAAAAACATCTCAATTGACCATTTTCTGTCATGAAAACAACGCGACTGTTTTTATGGGACTATTAACCCTGCTCAATATATTTTTGTTCAAGTATTCGGGTCAAGAGGATATTATTATTGGTTCTCCCACAGCCGGTAGGCGCCAAAAAGAGCTGCACAATATCATCGGTTTCCTGGTGAATACCCTGGTATACAGGCATCGACTGGTCCCGGAGGAGTCCTTTAAGACCCTCCTGGGAAAAATCCGGCAGGAGACATTGGTTTGTTATGAGAACCAGGATTATCCCTTTGATCTTTTAGTTGAACGATTGGGATTGGAAAGGGATTTGAGTCAGTCTCCCCTATTCAATGTGATGTTGGTTCATAATAATAGTACGGAAACTGGTAAACATCCAGGTAAATTAGCGATGGGCGCCGCAGAAATAAGTCCTTATCCGCATGCGGATGATTTTAATATGAGTAAATTTGATTTAACTTTCTTCATGGATGAAGTTGGGGACTGTATCCATACTAAGATCGAGTATAACAGTGATTTATTTGAGAGTAGTACTATAGAGCGAATGGCGGACAATTTTCTAACCCTTGTGCAACATGTGCTTGCCCACCCGGACCTGCCAATATACCGATTGGATTATATTCATCCGCTGGAGTATAAAACAATTGTCCGGGGGTTCAATGATAACCGGGAAGAGTTTCCTTTGTTGATGGTCCAGGAATTGTTTGAACAGCAAGTAGAGAAAACCCCGGACCAGGTAGCCGTGAACAGCATGGAGCATGGAAATAGAGGGACACAAGAACCCGGGAGAAATAAAAATGTCTCGCACATTAGCTACAGCCAATTAAACGAAAGGGCCAACCAGTTGGCCCATTATTTAAGGGAGGAATTTGGTGTGCAGCCCGGTAATATTATTGGGATCGGCATTGATCGTTCCATTGAAATGGTGGTTGCCCTTTTGGGGGTAATCAAATCCGGAGCCGGTTACGTGGCCATTGATCCCAGCTACCCGGAAGACCGAATATTACATATGCTGGAAGACAGCGGATGCCAACTGGTGATCGCATCAATAGCTGGGCAAAAGCCCCACCTGTTTTCTAACTATAATGAGAAATTGGTGAATATCCATGAGGATTTGGATGCAATTGTCTCAAAATCCGTAGAGAATCCGATTTTATTAAATCAGCCGTTCGATGTGTTGTACGTGATCTATACTTCCGGTTCTACGGGTACTCCCCATGGTGCTATTTTATCCCATGGCATTTTAGTCAACCTGGTCCAGTGGCAGCATTATAAAACTTCCATTGATGCATCGATGCGGTGTTTGCAATTTACTTCCATTAATTTCTGTGTCTCTTTCCAGGAAATCATGGCCACGTTAACCGGTGGTGGAGAAGTGCACCTGATTGGTGAGATGGCAAGGCAAGATATCGATTATTTGATGGATTTCTTAATTGAACACCGCATCGAACTATTATATTTGCCTTTTTCCTATTTGAATTTTTTATTTAATGAATCCGGCCGGTGGAACCGGTGGAGTCAATCCTTTAAACACTGTTTAAAGCATATTATCACTGCTGGAGAGCAATTAAAAGTAACCTCGGGGTTAAAGTGGTTTTTAGAACAAAATCCCGGGATTCAACTGCACAACCATTATGGTTCTTCTGAGATGCATGTGGTGACATCTTATACGTTGGATGGGACCACTGCCGCTAATGTGCCCATACCTCCTGTTGGAAAACCAATTTCCAATACCAGTATTTATATTTTGGATGACTTTGACAATCCAGTACCTATCGGTGTTTGGGGAGAGTTATGCACAGTGGGAAATTGGGAAGTCCAGGGATACATTAATAATTCTTCACTGACAGCTAAAAAATTGTTTAAACATCCGGTCTTATCCGTGAGTAACAAGCAGTTGTACCGCAGTGGGGATTTGGGTCGGTGGTTGGAGGATGGGAATATCGAATTAAAGGGGCGAAAGGATTGCCAGGTAAAAATCCGGGGTTTTCGCCTGGAGCCCGGGGAAATTGAGAGCAGGATTTTATCCATCGAGAGTGTGAGAGACTGTGTGGTAGTGGTAAGGGGGACAGGCAGTCAAAAATGCCTGGCAGCATATGTGGTGGGAGATCGTAATAGTAATATTGATACCGGTGAAATTAGACAAAAGCTCAGGCAATATTTACCCCAATATATGATTCCCCAAATAATGGTACTGGATAGTCTACCCTTGATGCCCAATGGTAAAGTAGATAGAGACAAATTACCGGAACCGGGGTTAGTGGGGGAAGAAGAGTATGCCCCACCCCGGAACAATACAGAAGAAAAGTTGTGTGAAATCTGGGGCGAATTATTGGGAATTGACAGGGGGACTATCGGTATTCATGCTAATTTTTTTGAATTGGGGGGGCATTCGTTACGGGCCACAAAAATGACGGCTGCTATTCATAAAGAATTTCGTGTACGGGTACCTTTACCGGAAATATTCAAAGGACCCACGATATGTGAAATAGCAAGATTTATAAAAGGAGCCTCAGAAACAGAAGATAGATACATCTCCATAAAAGCAGCGGAGGAAAGGGAATATTATGTTTTGTCACCGGCCCAAAAGCGAATGTATGTTTTGCAGCAGATGAAATTAGAAGGTACAAGTTATAACATGCCGGTTATCAAGCTTCTTGAGGGCAGCCTTAATAAAAAGAAATTGGAAGATACGTTTAAAAAGCTAATCGATAGGCATGAAAGTTTACGAACATCGTTCCACATAGTAAAAGAAGAACCGGTGCAGAGGGTACATAAAGAGGTAGAATTTGAGATTGAATATTATGATTTAGCCACAGAGGACACAGAGAAGAGAAAACAGAAGACTATTTCAGCTTTCCTTCGTCCGTTTGATTTATCAAAGGCACCGCTGCTGCGGGTAGAATTGATTCATCTACACACCCCGGCCTACGGCCATCCACGGCGGGACACCGATAACTCTCAAGAGGGGATTTCT
>WVZO01000089.1:4625-21128 GCA_011772425.1 Candidatus Aminicenantota bacterium | reverse complement strand
TAAACAAAAATTTATTTCGCTGAAAAGAGTACGAAATAAATTTTTGCGGGCAGCTAAAAGAGTCTTGCCCGCTATTATGCCAATAAACGTACAAACCGTGGGAGAAAAGGTTACCTTGTCGTGAAATCTTGCCACTTTCTGACAAAATATTTTTTCACAAGTCTCGAAACAATTTAATATAGAGCATTCACAGACCAAAAATTTTTCAGCAACTTTTCAAAATTAAAAAATGCCACGTTGTGCTCCTCGCCGAAGGCGTTTAAAATCTGTCCGAAGGACACCCCTTTGTTTGTAATTTGTAATTTGTGGTACTGCACCTGCCCTTTTTTTGGACAGGTGCATTGTTTGTAATTCTTGATTTGTAATTTGTAATTTACCGGACAAGCCAGGTTCTTTTTGGGTCTGGCTTGTCCGGGTTGTGTTCCAGGTGCAATTGTGGATGCGCTTTTTTATTTTTTATAAACTTTTTCGATTCTTTTTCGTATATTATACCTTACGACCGACTAAAGCTCATTGGGTATTGAGTATTGATTATTGGTTAAGATTTAGAAGTAGTTGATTATTTTTAAGTTTTGCCGTCATCCGGCGGCCGACATGCCGGGTTGGCAGCGAAACACAAAAAGGAGAATATCGATGTCGCAAAAAGAACTTGCCCGGGCTGTTTACCGAATGATATATAAGGCCAGCCCGGAAGAGCTGGGCAAACTTACGGGAAAAGAAATCGCCAGACGGTTCAAAACGAGCCAGTCTAACATCTCCCGCGCTTTTCGACGCTATTATAATTTCACCCTGAGAAGATCCCTGGAGCTGCGGAAATTTACAGTCTTTAATCACCTGATGTACACCGGAACGACTAATACCGTGAAAGAAGCCCTGGAAATCCTGGATATCCGCAGCACCAGCCACTTTATCAAAAGATATAAAGAGATTTTCGGCCTCACCCCGGGAAAAAGAATCAGGATAATCAGGCAAAGGCATAAAGAACTAAAACAAAAATGGGCCCGGGAAATGACGTTTTCTTAACCGGGTTTTTTCTCGAAAAATAAGATCATGAAAGGCTATGAACGGTGTGTAATTGGTTTAAATTTCCGAATCGAAACTTGACACCACCCCAGTCTGCCCTTACAATGTGCTCGTTGTTTTCAGCGGCCGCGTAAATGACAAATTAAGTAAAAAATTAAAAATTTAAACTAAGGAGATTTAAAATGTCAGTAAACAAAATTAGCGCTGAAGTAGCGCAAGAAACAGAAGACAGGATAATCCAGGCGTTCACGGATGCGGAGGCAGAGCTTCCCTTTCTAACGGACCTCACTTCGGAAGAACGAATCAGGATGGTCAAATTGAGCCGCAAGTACGTGGATTTTGTCGATAAATCCCATATCCTGGTAGAGACTCACCCACAATATCTGCCAACATACCTGAACCTGGATGAATTCACGAAAGATGTGAATTTAAAAAACAGCTTAAACCGGATATATGCCCGGGCGAGCTCGTTTATCCAGAAGCTCAAAGACACGATTCTTTTGGTGGAATCGGAAGCTTACCAGACGTCGCGATTGTTTTACAAATCAGCCCAAGCCGCCGCTAAAGAAGGAGCGGAAGATGCGGGCATTATCGTCAAAACCCTCTCCTATCACTTCAAAGACCACGGCCCCAAAACCGGTACGGATAATACCGACAGCACCGACAGCACTGATATCACCGAATTAAACCCAAAAGAATAATTCGTAACCCCTGATCGGTAACCCCAGGCTCCAGGACCGGAGCCCGGGGTTACCATTCACGGTTCCCTCCTTTAAAAGATCTACCATCAATCATTTCCATCATTTTTCTGATCGAACTCTATCTTAATCTGGACAATCTCTATCCAGACATAGATATCGTCTATGCCAACATAGACAACCACTATGTTAACATAGGCACGATCTATCTTAACATAGACGGTTTATCCGTTAACAAGAAAAAAGGTCTATCCAACATAGAGACCCTCTATCCTGACATAGACCAGGTCTATCCCAACACAGCCAACCACTATGTTAACAAAGGCACGGTCTATCTTAACATAGACGGTTTATCCGTTAACATGAAAAAAGGCCTATCCCAACATAGACACCTTCTATCCTGACATAGACGAGGTCTATCCCGACACAGCCAACCTCTATGTTAACATAGGCACGGTCTATCTTAACATAGACGGTTTATCCATTAACAAGAAAAAAAGTCTATCCCAACATAGACACCCTCTATCCTGACATAGACAATGTCTATCCCAAAATACAGATAAAGTACCAGACCCCATAATTAGAGTATTTTTTGCTACAGAGAGCACAGAGGTCGCAAGCCAGCCAGGCCGGAACCAAAAAAGACCTGGCTTGTCTGGAAATTCCAAATCCCAAATCCCAAACAAAGCGATGTCCTTCGGACCTGTTTTTTAAAGCAAAAAATAATTGCAGCCATTTCAGGAGAAATGGAAAAGGAGACATGCAAGAAAATTCTATAGGGAAATGACGCACCTGGAATGTTGGAATAATCAAGAATGGAATTGTTAATGGGAAATGGTAGCGGGGGGTGGATTTGAACCACCGACCTTTGGGTTATGAGCCCAATGAGCTACCAGACTGCTCCACCCCGCGGTCCAATGGTAAGTACTAAGTGATGTATTATATATCATTTTTCACTTCTTGTCAAATATAATAAATTTTAAGCGGCAATTATAATTTTAGCCGCAAAGGCATTTACAATGCGGTAAAAAGCACGAAGTTACACGAAGAAAAGAACCTGGTTCGCTTCGCTCACAATTAGATGGAATAGATTTTTTTGCCTGGCGACTTTTTTGTTTATCTTCTTTGTGTATCTTCGTGTATCTTCGTGGCTAAAAAAATAAAATGAGAATTGCTGAATTTTATCCCTGGACCATTGACCCATAGGGTTTGATGAATCAAACCCCTACTAATTTAACTACCGATATCCGCGATAACCGGCTTTCACCAATGCCTTTATCGTCTTAAACGGATAAGGCGGGTTCAAATAACGACCCAAAAATTTGTATATCTTAAACCGCACCTTCTTGGCCAACTGCGTGTCCATGCGATCAAAACTATGACCACCAGGCGCATCCTGGAATATTTCATACTCAAATTTCTTTCCTGCTGCTTTAAGAGACTTGATCAAATGCTCCACCTCCAATACATACACATCATCATCATTGGTGTTGGTATGAATAAGAAGCGGTGTTTGCAATTTGTCCGCATTCCACGCCGGTGACCGCCGCCGATACTCCTCTATGTCTTCCCTGGCTGTCTTGCCAATATGATAAGGCGCAGAATAAAGCTTCCGGTACCCCTCAGTAGAATACCCCATCCGCGCTATCAAATCACTGACCGGAACCCCGGCAAAACCAACCTTGTAATCTTTGGGATGGTTGAACAAGTTCATCAAGGTAATCAATCCCCCATGACTCCATCCCAACATTCCTACCCGGTCTTTATCTAAAAATTCATAGTTTTCCAGCATGTAATTCCTGGCCGCATACGCATCCTCCACTTCCAATCCACCATAATCGATTTTTTCGTACATTCCTCTTCCATAACCGGTGCTGCCCCTATATTCCGGTGCAATCACCACATAACCCTGCGCCATTAATTCACGGACAATATGCGTGTAATAAGTATTAAAATTACCGTGAACCCCACCATGAGGAAATACCAGCAAAGGGTATTTTTTATTATAATCGATTTTCTTGGGGATAAATACATACGAATAAAATTTAACAGGATTATTGGCCCCCACTGCTGTTGGATTCTTGATTTGTCGTTTAGAAAGCGGCGGGCCTACATGACGAACTTTATCAATATAAGCGATATCACCTACTTTATGATACCACATTACATCATCGATGGCCTTTTCCAATTCATCCAGGCGATGACCCAGGCTCTCAAATCTGCTCTCTAATCGCTTGAAAGCCTCATCCGTATCATCGCCTGATACTGCTGCTCCAACTTCTAACGGTGCAAAAAAAGTACACAAAACAAAAGCACAAAAAAGAACCACTGAAATAAAAACCCATCCGGTTTTTGTTTTCAATACCTGCATTAGAATTCCTCCTTTTCATTGCCATGAACCTTATATATACCCTTTTTTTCACTAAATTACAAGCCATAAATCCCAAAATAATGTTAAGAAAGCAGATTCTCAGTTGGCAGTTGGCAGTTGGCGATTGGCAAGAGGAGAAGAAAAGAAAAAAATGAAAATTACAAATCACAAATTACAAACCCTTCTTTGGAAACGGATTACAGATGATCCCAATGGGGCAATATGTTGAGAAGCGTGGTACAATGACTGACCATGTATAAAAAATTTTTGCGGGGTCCAGGGACGGTTTTTTTAAAAAGAGCCCCTGGCGGCTTTGATAAAGGAAACAAACAATGGGTGCGGCTGCAGCGGCCTGGATTTGAATTCCGGGTGGAATTGACAACCGATAAACCAGGGATGGTCTTGCAATTCAATCATCTCTACCAGGTCGCGTTCCGGGTTCTTACCACTGATAGTCATGCCATTCTCTTCCAGTATGCTTTCAAATTCAGGATTGAATTCATACCGGTGCCTGTGGCGTTCAAATATTTTGTCCTTTTGATAGATTTTATGGGAAAGAGTGTTTTTCTTCAAAATGCAAGAGAATTCACCCAATCGCATATTGTGACCCATCTCCTCCACATTGATCAACTCTTTTAATTTCAAAAACACCTTTTTTTTAGGGGATTTGGTAAACTCTGCAGAGTGGGCATCTTTGATACCTACTACATTGCGGAGATATTCGATACTGGCGGTTTGCATCCCCAGGCAAATGCCAAAGTAGGGGATCTTGTTCACCCGTGCATACTCGACGGCTTTTATTTTCCCTTCGATCCCCCGGACGCCGAAACCACCAGGAACCAAAATACCACCGCTATTTTTAAAGGTTTCGTCAAGATTCCACTTCAACAGGTCATCGGATTCTACCAGGTTAAGTTTTACTTTTAAATTATTCTCCACCCCTCCGTGGTAAAGGGCTTCAAATAAACTTTTATAAGAATCATAAAGTTTTATATATTTGCCCACAATGCTGATTTCTACCTCGTCTTCCAGGTGCCGGGTCCGTTCTACCCAATCTTCCCAGGTTTCGTTGTTGTCTTTTTTTTTCTCGAGTTTCAATTTCTTTAAAATCAAATTTCCTAAGCCCTCTTTTTTAAAAATCAGGGGTATTTCGTATATATTATCAACATCCCTGGCGCTGACGATGTCTTCATATTTCAAGTTGGTAAAAAGAGCCACTTTCTTCTTGATATCTTCGGGCAAAGGCATTCCGGCCCGGCAGAGTAATATGTCGGGTTGAATCCCGATTTCCAGCAGTGCTTTGACACTATGCTGTGTGGGTTTGGTTTTTAGTTCACCGGCGGTTTTGATATATGGAACCAGGGTCAGGTGGACATAAAGGGCGTCTTCCGGTTCCAGGTCAAGGCCGATTTGGCGGATGGCTTCAAGGAAGGGCAAGCCTTCGATATCTCCAACCGTGCCGCCAACTTCCACCAGGATTATATCAATTTTTCCTTCCATCTCCTGGATAGCGGCTTTAATTTCATCCGTTACATGGGGAATCACCTGGACGGTTTTTCCCAGGTAATCTCCCCGCCTCTCTTTTTGGATCACGTTATCGTAAATGCGCCCGGCGGTCCAATTGCTTTTTTGAGTGGTAATTGTGGAGGTAAATCGTTCATAATGCCCCAGGTCCAGGTCTGTTTCCGCGCCATCATCTGTGACATAGACTTCCCCATGCTGAAACGGGCTCATGGTACCGGGATCAACATTCAAATAGGGGTCCAGTTTGATAATGGTGACTGTGAATCCGTAAGATTCCATTATATTTCCAATGGAAGCTGCTGCTATTCCTTTTCCCAATGAGGAGAGGACTCCTCCGGTTACAAAGATATACTTTGTTCTGGTCATTGATTACTTTGCTCCTTTTCTTGTAGTATTTTCTCAACCTTAATTACGTCCTCTGGGACATCGACTCCCACCGATTTATACGGAGTAATAAAGACTTTTATTTTTATACCATTCTCAAGGAACCGCAATTGCTCCAGTTTTTCCCTGTTTTCCAACTGGGATTTGGGAAGGTTTACAAAGCGCTTGAGTGCATCTTTTAAATATCCATACATGCCTATATGCTGGTAAAAACCTTCAAAAAGTCGCTGCTCCACGAAAGGAATGGGGGACCGGGAAAAATAGAGTGCTTGAAAATCCTTATCAACCACCACTTTAACCACATTCCTTGATAAATAATCTTCATAGGTGGAGTTAAAATAACCGGGGGTGACCACGTCGTATTGACCGGTTTCCAGTTCATCATACAGGCTGGAAATCAGTTTTTCAGAAAGGATGGGTTCATCTCCCTGGACATTGACAGCTGCAGCAAAATCCCGTTTTTCCAGTACTTCCCACAACCGTTCCGAACCGGATTGATGGTCAGGTGATGTCATCACAGCATTTCCGCCAAAATCTCTCACTACCGATGCAATCCGCTGATCGTCGGTGGCAACGATGATATCGGTGGGAGAAAATCGATTGGATTTTTCCACTTGCCGGTATACCCGTTGGATCATGGGTATGCCTTTAATGGTGGCCAGGGGTTTGCCCTGGAAGCGGGTAGAATGGTACCTCGCTGGTATGATCGCTGCGATCTTCACCATTTAGTCTTTAATCAAAGGACTTCTCTTCAACTTCAGGTTCCGCTCCTGCGTTTTTGCTTTCCAGTGCTTTGAGCTCCATCTGGCAGGACCCCTGGAAGAATGCCCCCTCCTCGATAATTAATTTGGGAGTGACAAGCTTGCCTGTAACTCGACCCAGGGAAAATATCTCGATGCGATCATTGGCATTTAATGATCCTTTCACTTTCCCGTTGATGGATATGCTTCCTGCTTCGATATCAGCTTCCACGTCACCGGTTTCCCCTATAATGAGGGAGCTGCCTGAAAGGATTTTTCCTTTAAACGTTCCATCGATCCTGAAAGAATCTTTAAACTTGATATCTCCTGTTATTTCGGTATCTTTGTCAATAAAACCACTAACTCTTCCCAGTGATTCGGTTTTTTGCATGGTTTACTCCTTTACTAATAATTTATAAATCCGGTCAAATTCTTCGAGTTGATGAAAATATATCTCAATTTTTCCTTTACCACTTTTTGAATAGTGTAATTTAACTTTAGTGGAAAGTATACGGGCCAATTTTTCTTCGGTTTTCCGCAAATCAGGATCATCTTCGACTTCAGAAATGGGAGTGGTTTTCTCTCTGGTTATATTTTTTACCATTTTTTCTGTTTGCCTGACCGAGAGACTATTTTTCAGTATCCGGGAAAGGGCATTTAACATAGCGGTGTTATCTTCCAGTGATAGAAGAGGTCTGGCATGACCCTGGGAAATGGCACCGGAAATAACACTTTCCTTTACAGCTTCGGGCAATTTCAACAGTCGAAGATAATTGGTCAACGTGCTGCGGTTCATCCCCAGTCTTTCACTGGCCTTCTCCTGGGTCAATCCCATCTCATTGATCAGCATTTCGATGCCTTCTGCCACTTCAATGGCATTTAAGTCTTCCCTCTGGATATTTTCCACCAATGCACCGACAATCAAGTCGTCTGGGGACAAATCCCTGACAATTGCCGGGATTTTTTTCCACTTCAAATACTGAGCTGCGCGCCAGCGTCGTTCACCTACCATTAAATAATACTTCTCATCTTTTTTGTAAACGACTACCGGTTGAATCATTCCCGCTTCTTTTAACGAATCGGCTAAATCTTTGAGTTTTTCTGTGCTAAACTTCTTTCGAGGTTGAAAGGGATTAGGGTAAACATCATCGATATCAACCTCAAGAAAGCCCTTTTCCTCTGCATAGGAAGTGGGCCTATTGGCAATTATTGCTTCAATACTCTTTCCTAAAGCTTTCCGCTTCATTTACCAATTATCTCCTTTGCCAACGACATGTATGCTCGAGAACCTGAAGATTTTATGTCATACAACTGGATCGGTTTCCCGAAGCTGGGAGCTTCCGACAGTCTGACGTTTCGAGGAATAATCGAGCGATATACTTTTGATTTAAAATATCCCCGGATCTCTTCTTCTACCTGTTTGGACAAATTGGTGCGTTCATCATACATGGTTAGCAAAATACCTTTGATTTCTAAGGAGTAGTTAAAATTCTCCTTTGTCCGATTAATTGTATCCATTAAATCAGACAATCCTTCCAACGCATAATACTCGGTTTGAATGGGGATCAATACGCTTTCAGCCGCCACCAAGGCATTGATGGTGAGAAGTCCCAACGACGGTGGAGAATCAATGATGATAAAATCGAATCGATCTTCAATCTCATCCAGGGCGTTTTTCAGATAGAGGTGGTTGCCATCTTCAGATGCCACTTCCAATTCAAAACGGGCAAGGCTCCTGGTAGAAGGAATCACTTTCAGGTATCTGAGCTCGTGAACTAAGACTGCGTCCTGCATCGAGCATTCTCCTTCAATGACTGCATAAATATCTTTTTTAACGGAAGTCTTAGCGATCCCCAGTCCTGTGGTGGAATTGGCCTGGGGGTCGAGATCAATAACAAGGACATTTTTTTCCGCAATCGCCAATGAAGCGCCAAGATTAATGGCAGTCGTGGTTTTTCCCACACCACCTTTTTGATTGGCAATCGCTATGATCTCACCGTGTCTTTTTTTGGATTCGGCATTTGCTTCCATAGCTTCCTCGGAGGACTTTCTCCTTTTTTCATTTTCTAAAATTTAAAAAAGCTTTAAAATTTTCAAATTTTTTCTTAAGGGAACATTATAAATTTTTTTTCTTACACTTTCCAGATGTATTTGATTTTTTTTTATTTTATTTTGAGACGTAATGACAATAGCCTCCTTTACCAGGTCTTTTTTTAAATAGCGGCAAAAAATACTGAATCCTGGAAATCCTCGTGCAATCAGCGATCTGATTTCTTTTTTTGTGTTTTTCAAATATTCTTCAATACTGACGCCTTTGACTTCCACATTGGGGAGTTTCATCTGTTCTTTCAGGTTTCTAAGGAAGAGAAATTTCTTCTTTTTGGGTTCCACCAGTATGATTGTTTTATGTTCATTTTTTTTCATCAGGGCAACGGGTATTCCCAATATGCCGTTTCCACTCCCTGCATCGACAACGATATCGCAAGATATGTAGCGGTTGAGCAATATAGTCTCGCTTAACAATTGCACAATACCTTCGGTGGTTATGTTTCGGGAAATAAGGTTCACCTTCCGGTTATAATCCAAAAGGATTTCCACATACGTTATGATGGATTCTAAATCAGCTTCCTGTCCAACAATCGGTTCAATCAATTCCATTAGAATTTTCATTAGAATATTATACCACACCAGGGGGCTCTTTTTAGTAAAAACCGCCCCCTGGACCCCCGCAAAAACTTTTCATTCACGGTCAAACATCGTACCACACTTCATAAGGGTATTTCCCATCGGTATCATTTTCAACTTCTCTTCTTCGCTTCTTCCCTTCCTACTTGCCAACTGCCAACCGCCAACTGCCAACTGGCTTCGTGCCTTCGTGGTGAAAAAAAATGTTTCACGTGAAACATCTTATTGGAGATGAGAAACATCCTAATTGACGCCTGGAAATCATTTTCCATTAAAGATTTTCGGACGACTTTCAAAAAACCGCCAAATTTTGACGATTTCGTTCAATATAAAGGTAAACTATGTCAGAAATTTACGTCCAAATTTTCACACTTCAATCAATTTTTCATCTATTTTGATTCGCCGCCAAAACACAAAAAAAGACAAAAGGATAGGAGCCTGTCCGAGAATGCGAAAAAAGGGTCGAATGTGGAATTCGGGCGAATACAAAATCCCGACCGAGCTCCTACAAAGGGTTTCCGGGCGGATGTAGGGGTTCGGCCGGTATTTCGTGTTCACCCGGCATTTTCGGACAGCCTCCTGGCTGGTTGGCTCAGGTAAGGAAACCGTTAGATGGCGCGAATGCGCCTGCTTCACCCCGTAACGCTATGCGCCACGCAGTGGGGCCGCGCAGTGGTGTTTCACGTGAAACATTATTCAGACCCTTTGGTATCATTTCTATTTTTTCCTTCTTTATCCGTTGAATCCTCTTCTCTCTGCTGCTTCATTTGAATATGGCGGTCAACTATGCGCTTTAGCCATAAATAATAAGCAATGGAAACAAACCATACCAGCAAAACAAAAGGGGAATACCTCTCAAAATCAATCACCAAAAGGTAAGGAGAAAATACAATGACAACTATAACGATTATTACCAATAACCTTATAAAAATCTTTTTCATCTGTCTTTTCTTCAAAATGTTGCTTTTTGAGCCAGATTTTACACCTTAACCGTATAATATGCAACACGTGATATATCAGATATATAAGTTACACGTAATACAAAAAAAGTAACACAAGACGCGAAACACACGACATATCTAGCTCTTAATTTGTTAAAATATAATAAAAAAATTTTTTATTTTTACCCTTGACATTATATTTCTTTTCTATTAATATAGTGGGGTATTTTTTAGCATTAAAAGGCTGATAAAAGATAGATAGATAAAGGAAACCGAAAAAGTTTTCCACATTTGTTGATATTATTGTGGAAAAGTGATGGAGTACCGATGAACGACTTCGAATTAACGAAGAATTACCTGGAAAAGATCCTGGATAAACCCACTTTTAATAAATGGATCCTCCCGCTCTCCTATATCGGAACCAAAAATAATATCGCTTTTGTGGGTTCCCCGGATCAAAAAAAAACTGCCTGGATAAAAGATAACCTGCTGGATAAAATCAATAAACACACCAAGAAAGAATTCAATTTCATACTTAAAGTAGTTCCCTTATACGATGAAGACGATGGTAAAGATGACAAGCTCTCTTCCTCTTTGCATTCAAATTCACACACTCAACTTCAGTCAGACGAAATAACTCCCCATACATCCTCATCAAAAAAATCCCACTACAGTTCAAATCTACAATCAAAATACACCTTTGAAAACTTTGTCCAGGTTGACCAGAATCGTATGGCCTATTCCTTCGCTCATAGTGTTTCAGAATTCCCCGGTCAATCTTACAATCCCCTCTATATCTACAGCGATGTGGGATTGGGAAAGACTCACCTGCTTTATGCCATTGGAAATCGTATTGTTAAAAATAATGGAGATATAAGTGTTATCTACTCCACTACCAGTGAATTTATGCATGAATACGTCGAATACAACCGACTGAATAAACGATTGGATTTCATTAATAAATACACCTCAGTCGATGTATTGCTCATTGACGATATCCAATACATTACTCGATGGGGTGGGACCAGTGAACAATTCTATTATATTTTCAATAAGCTGATCCAATCAGAGAAACAAATCGTTATTTGCTCGGATAAACACCCCGACAACATCCCTGACCTGGAAAAACGAATCAAATCACGCTTTGAATGGGGAGGCATCGTTGATATTCTTCACTATGACCTGGAAGGGCGATTGGCAATACTCAAAAACAAACTGTCCGAACGAAAATATATGATCAAAAACGACTTTGAAATCCCTGAAGAAGTTCTTTATTTCCTGGCTTCATCGATTAAAGACAATGTCAGGAAATTGGAAGGTGCGTTAAACCGACTGATCGGCGTGGCCAACCTTAAATTTTCCGATACCAAAGGAGTCAAAATTACACTAGACTTTGCAAAAGAAGCATTAAAACCCATTGTCTCCCTTAGAAAAAAAGCCGTAACCATCGAACGAATCCAAGAATTTGTGGCACAAAAGTACAAGATAAAAGTGGATGAATTGATATCCAAAAGCAATAAACGAGAAATCGCCGAACCTCGCCAGATCGCCATGTACATCTGCAAACAATTAACCAAAACACCACTCAATGACATCGGAAATAAATTCGGAGGCAAACATCATTCCACTGTCCTGCACTCGATCAACAAAGTCGAAAAAAGCATGAAAAACGATTACGAGTTTGCCCGAGAAATAAATTCCATTTTCAAATTCTTTCAAGAATAGCTCCTCAATTTTTTATGCAAATTTCCACAGGGTGTGGATTTCTCTGTACAAAAAAAGGCCTGACATTCTTTTTCCACACCTTCACCCATTTTTCCACAATTTCTTCACTGGATTTTCACCAGGCAGAATCTTAATTATCTTATCTTTACAAATTTTTCCACTTTTTCACGTAACCTTCTTTTCTTTATTTTTATATTATGATATTATTCTAGACTAGTAATAAAAAGAGGTTGACAAATGAATATAATTGTGGATAAGTCAAACTTTGCCAACGAATTAAGACTATTTCAAGGTATATTTGAAAAAAAATCCTTGAAGGATATCTTGGAAAACATAAAATTGACTGCCAGCGAGGAGGGTACCCTGGAGTTGGTAGCTACTGACCTTGAAATTGGCTTACTTTCGACAATCCCGGTTACCGTTAATGAACCCGGAACCTTTACGGTCAACGGCAGGGATTTGTATGAGTTGATTTCCAGGATGCCGGAGGGACTGGTGGAAATCAATGAGAATAACGATTTACAAATCTTTATTACCAACGAAAAGAAAACCAGCAAGTATAAACTCCTGGGCCTGCAATCTTCGGATTATCCCCTGCTGCCGGAAGGTGATTTCTCAGCCTCCATAACCATCTCTGCAAAAAATTTCAATTCTATCATCAATAAAAGCTACTATATTATCTCACCGGAAATGAAGTTCAGCCTTGGCGGCGCTTTAATGACCATTTCAACTAATAAACTTGAAATAGCTGCCACTGACAGTCATAGACTGGCTTATCTCGACTATGAAAGTGAATTTGAGGTTCAAGACGAACCGTTATCATTTATTGTTTCCCGGAAAACCCTCTTGGAACTTTTAAAAATATGCGAAGAGGGTGAAATCCAATTCACCTTTGATAAAAATAACCTCTTTTTTAAATATAAAAACAGGATTTTATCCTCCCGTATTATCGATCAAAAATTCCCCAATTATAAAGCGGTTATTCCTGACAGGTCTGAATTTGAAACCATTGTGAGTAAAGAAGAATTACTGCAAATGTTGAGACGAATCCTTATTTTTAAGACCAGGAATAATGGTGTTGTCTTTCAGTTTGGCGACAATAAATTAATCCTGGAGCGGACAACCCCTGAAAAAGGCGAAGGTCACGATGAACTGGATATTGAATTTAACGCCGCACCTATTCGCGTGGCCTTTAATGGAAATTTTATCATGGATTTCCTTTCCCATATAGAGTCAGAAAATATTCAAATTAATATCATTGATGAGGATAGCTCTTTTGTTTTTAAACCTCTGTCCGGGCCTGAAGCGGATTCAGAAGAAGAGGTAAACTTTATCTATGTGGTCATGCCGTTGAATATATGAAGCAATGGAGTAGCTATAAAGAGTTTGATGAAGAGACTGTGTCATAATCCCAAAAAAGGATTGAATGTGGAATTGGGGCGAATACAAGATTCGCCCCTACAAAGCGCTTCCGGTAGGAGGTAGGGGTGAACCTTGTGTTCACCCCCTATTTTGACACAGCCTCTGAATCAAACCCCTACAATTCGTGCTCTTTGCTGGGGCTTGAAAGCTCTCTGGAAGGTGGATTGTGATTATACAGGACTTAAAACTCAGGGGATTCAGGAACTTAAGACAATATGACGTATCCTTTTGCAAAAACAGGAATTTAATCCATGGCGCCAATGGGGCAGGAAAAACGTCCATTCTTGAAGCCATCTTCTTGTTAGCCTATGGAAAATCTTTCCTGAACCGGAAAAAATCAGAGATACTGAATCACCACTCCACTGAATTTGTCGTTCATTTACATCTAACCTCTTCTTCAGAAAAATTGGAATCCCAGGGGTTCAATTTAAAAAATACCATAAGTGCTCATTACCAGGACCGATTTATACTGCATTTAAATCAGAAAAAAACCACGATATTTGAGGTAAACAACTACTTATATCCTGTGTTTTTTTCCTCCTCCGATTACAACCTTTATATTGAGAGTAAACCCTACACCCGGAGGATGATCGATCGGTTTATATTTGGCATCAATCCCCTTTACATAAGCTATCTTTTGAGTTATAATAAAGCGTTAAAACAGAAAAATTTTTTATTAAAAACAAAGCGAAATCCTGCTGAACTAAGGAGCTGGAATAAAATAATAAGTGAGTTGTCAGAGAAACTTGTAGGAATTAAGATGACGTTCGTTCAAAGATTGAATACAGAAATCAGGGATACGTTTAACAACCAGCTAAATCTTGTTTACCGGTCATCACTGCATACAAAAGAAGGTGTTTCGCAGGCGAGCTTTTTTAAGCAGTTGGAAGGATTAACACCATCGGAAATAATGTCTAAAAGATCTCTGGTAGGTCCTCACCTGGATCACCTTGAAATCAATTTAAATTCCAACCATTTGAAAGCATACTCGTCCGGGGAGAAGAAAATTCATTTACTCATGCTTTATATCTCCTTTATCGAGTTGTTCAAGAAAGTCAGGAATGAATATCCTGTATTCCTGGTGGATGATTTTGATACGGCTATGGATGCGGAAAATATAGATTTTTTAATGGATAACTACCCGGAAATGCAGGTAATTGCAACCTCGGTGAATAAGTACAGCGATTTTGATCAATTAATCGTCCTGGAAACGAAACGATAAAGCAAAAGATAAAAAATAAAAAAATGAAAATGGAGAATTAAAAAGTGGAAACCAGTGAATTAAACGTTGTCAATGTTAGCGATCCTGTCGAAGATAATGCCTATACTGCTGAAAGTATAAAAGTCCTGGAAGGGCTGGAGGCGGTAAGGATAAGACCGGCAATGTATATTGGCAGTACCGGGTCAACCGGTCTTCATCACCTGGTGTATGAAGTAGTTGATAATTCTATTGATGAAGCCATGGCTGGGTTTTGTTCCAGGATAGATGTGATTGTTCATTTTGACAATTCCATTACTGTCAGGGATGATGGACGGGGAATACCGGTAGATATTCATAAGGATGAAGGAAAGCCCGCTGCTGAAGTAGTGATGACCACGCTGCATGCCGGCGGTAAGTTTGATAGAAGTACTTATAAGGTTTCTGGCGGGCTTCATGGGGTAGGGGTTTCGGTAGTGAATGCGCTTTCTTCAAAATTGGAGCTGGAAATAAAACGGGATGGAGCCATTTATTTTCAGAAGTACGAAATCGGGAACCCGGCCACTCGATTCAGAATGATTGGGAAAACCAATAAACGTGGAACCCGGGTCACCTTCTGGCCGGATGATGAAATTTTTGAAGTCATTGATTTTGATTACACTATTTTATCCAAACGACTCAAGGAATTGGCTTTTTTGAATCGCGGTGTTCTCATTACCGTCACGGATGAGCGCACTGACAAACATGAAGAGTTTTGCTATGACGGGGGTATTGTTGAATATGTCAATTACCTGTGTGGAAGCAAAGAAAAAGTTCATGATCATCCCATCTATCTTACCGCCAAAAAGGAAGATACTGAAATAGAACTTGCCTTTCAATATGTTTCCACCTACAATGATACTCTTTTATCCTTTGTGAACAATATAAATACCATTGAAGGGGGGACCCATCTAACCGGTTTTAAAGGAGCGATAACCCGGACAATCAACTATTTTGCCCAGGTCAATAATTTGAAAAAGGATTTTAAGGGAAGTTTTTCAGGGGATGACGTCAGGGAGGGATTGGTGGCTGTGGTATCTGTGCGGTTGATGGAACCGCAGTTTGAAGGCCAGACCAAATCCAAACTGGGAAATTCGGAAGTTAAGGGAATCGTTGAGTCTTTTGTTAATGAAAAATTACTGGAATATTTTGAAGAGAATATCGGGGTGGCAAAAGCCATTATTAACAAAGCTCTTCTGGCTGCCCAGGCCAGGGAGGCATCCCGCAAAGCAAAGGACCTGGTGAGGAAGTCCAGTTTATTGGACACCACCACATTACCCGGGAAATTGGCGGATTGTCAATCCCGGGATCCAGCTTTAAGTGAATTATTCGTGGTGGAGGGAGATTCTGCCGGTGGATCTGCCAAGCAGGGAAGGGATCGCCATTTCCAGGCTATATTACCGCTGCGGGGAAAAATTCTGAATGTTGAAAAAGCCACGACTTCAAAAATGCTGGAAAATGTTGAAATAAAAACCATAATTGCAGCGTTGGGGGTTGGCATTGGCAAAGAAAATTTTGACCTGGAAAGACTCAGGTATCATAAAATCATTATCATGACAGATGCAGATGTAGATGGGTCGCACATCCGCACCCTGTTGATGACTTTCTTTTTTAAGCACATGAGGCCCCTGATTGAGCATGGGAACCTTTACCTGGCACAGCCCCCCCTCTTTTTGGTAAGAAAGGGAAAAGGTCGAACCTACTTAAAAAATGAAAAGGAACTGGAACATTTTTTGTTAAGGAGAATCGGTGA
>WVZO01000089.1:0-4605 GCA_011772425.1 Candidatus Aminicenantota bacterium | reverse complement strand
TGGACTCGCTGATGGAGCGGATTCAAAAGAGAGGAATGCCCAGGGTATTGACTACTAAACTCATTGAATCGATACAAAACGAAGATACCCTTAAAGATGAAATGCAAGTCCGGGAAATTGCCCGGGCCATCCGTGAACTGGAATGCTGCACGTCCATCGATATCAATTTTGACCCGGAGTATTCTGCCTATACCCTGGAACTGGAATACGAATTAAACGGTGTTATTATGCATCGGTCTATCAATTGGGATTATTTGACCGGACCGTTGTTTGCTAAGGTCAATGAAGCGTATGAGAAATTAAAAGAGTATCCACACCCACCTTATTCTGTCAAAGTTGGCAAAGAAGTGATTACAATTGAAAATAAGAAAGAACTGGTCTCTTATTTATTTGAAAAAATAAAAAAAGCTTTGTATATTCAACGATACAAAGGTCTTGGTGAAATGAACCCGGAACAGTTGTGGGAAACCACGATGGATCCCCGAAATCGAACCTTATTAAAAGTAAATATCAATGATTTTTTTGAGTCTGAAACCATATTTGACACGTTAATGGGAAGCGATTCCACCAAGCGGAAAGAATTTATCCTGGAGAATGCGTTAAATGTTAAAAACCTGGATATTTGATATTTAAGGATGAACTATGGCAGATGAAAGCGAATTAATCAACGAAAAAAAGAAAAAGGAAAAAGAAGAGCAAACCACTGAAGCTATCGATATTAAAACCAAAATCGAAGATGTAACCATTGAGAAGGAGATGAAGACCTCCTACCTGGATTATTCCATGAGTGTGATCATCGGTCGAGCCATCCCCGATATCCGGGATGGTTTGAAGCCGGTTCACCGCAGAACCTTGTATTCGCTTCATCAAACCGGTACCCATTATAATCAACCCTACAAAAAGTCGGCCCGTATTGTGGGTGATGTGATTGGAAAATATCATCCCCATGGAGATACGGCTGTTTATGATACCCTGGTACGCATGGCACAGGATTTTTCACTCCGGTACCCGTTGGTGGACGGCCAGGGGAATTTTGGTTCCATTGACAACGATCCCCCTGCAGCCATGAGGTATACTGAAGTCCGGCTGGCCAAAATTTCTAATCTTCTGCTTACCGACATCGATAAAGACACGGTTAATTTTCTACCCAATTACGATGAGTCCATGACGGAACCGGAAGTATTCCCCAGTTTGCTGCCCATGCTGTTATTAAACGGCAGTTCCGGGATTGCTGTGGGTATGGCTACCTCTGTGCCCCCACATAACTTGAAAGAACTCATTGATGCCTTTGTTTACTTCGTGGAAAACCGGGATGCCACGCCGGCCCAGTTAATGGAAATTCTAAAGGGCCCTGATTTTCCTACCGGTGGAATCATTTACGGAAAATATTCCCTGCAAAAAGCCTACGAAACAGGCAAAGGAACTATTTTGGTGAGGACCAGGTCAACTATCGAGACCGATAAAAGTGGAAGGCAAAAAATTATTATTACTGAAATTCCTTACCTGGTAAACAAAGCAAAGATTGTAGAGAATATTGGAAACCTGGTAAAGAGTAAAAAAATCTCCGGCATATCTGACTTAAGGGATGAATCCGACCGTGAAGGCATGCGTATTGTTATTGAATTAAGGAGAGATGAAATACCTGAAGTTGTGCTCAACAATTTGTTTAAATACACCCAATTGCAAACCAGCTTTTCCATTAACCTGTTAGCCATTGCCAACAATCAACCCATACAATTTAGTTTGAAGGAATATTTTAATTATTTTCTGGGTCACCGCAAGGAGATCGTTCGTCGCCGGTCTCTTTTTGAATTGGACAAAGCGGAGAAGCGTGCGCATATTATTGAAGGATTGAAGATTGCCCTGGACAAGTTGGATTTGGTGATCAAAATCATCAGGGGTTCGAAAAACAGGGAGACAGCCAAAACCAGTTTAATGGATCAATTACCCTTAACATCCCGGCAAACCGATGCCATACTGGAGATGCAATTGTACCGGTTAACAGGATTGGAAATCGATAAATTAGAAAGCGAATATGTGGAGCTGCTGAAAACCATTGATTATTTAAAACAGCTTCTTTCCAGTGAACGGATGCTGTTAGACCTTATTAAAGAAGAATTGCTCAAGGCAGTTGAGGATTATAAAGATAAGCGGCGCACCACCATCATCGAGGAGGAACTCCAGGATATTGATATGGAAGACCTGATAAAGGCTGAAGATTTTGTCATATCCGTCACCAAAAACGGCTATATCAAGCGGACCAGTCTCAGTGCTTATAAGATACAGCGGCGGGGGGCTGTGGGGCGAAAAGGGTTTGATCTTAAAGAAGCTGATGTGGTTTCTCGTTTATTGGTGGCCTCGGCTCATGATTACATCCTGGTATTTACCGAAAAAGGACGAATGTTCTGGAAAAAGGTTTACGAAATCCCTGAAGCTGATACCAGCGGAAGGGGAAAACCCATCAGCCGGTTGATTGGAATCAGCGATGAGGAGATGATTTGTTCGGTCCTTAATGTAAAAGAATTTTCACCTTACAAATACGTTATGTTATTTACCCGCGAGGGATATGTTAAAAAAACATCCCTGTCTGCTTTTTCAAGGCCCAGGATTAATGGCATTATTGCTGCGGATGTTCGTGAGGGTGATTCGCTTTTTGAAGCACAAATCACCGAAGGAGATGATGAAATTATATTGGGAACCAGTCTAGGGAAATCCATCCGTTTTCATGAATGGGATGTCAGGGAAATCGGAAGAACCGGTAGGGGTGTTATTGGCATTCGCCTGGATGAAGGCGATGTCGTTGTTGGTGCGGATATTATCAAGGAAAGCGATAAATATATTCTAACCGCTACAGAGAATGGATTTGGAAAAAAATCCGAACTTTCGCTTTATAGGATTCAGTCAAGGGGTGGAAAGGGTTTGATTAATATACGGATTAATGAACGCCTGGGCAAGGCAATTGGCTTGGTGACCCTCCGGGAAAAAGAGGAATTTATTTTGTCTTCCGAACAGGGAAAAATAATCAAACAGGACTCTTCTGATATCAGGGCCCAGGGAAGGGCTACACAAGGGGTTAAAATCATTAATATTAAGCCTGGAGATAAGTTGGTGACCCTGGAAAAGGTCAGAAGCGAGGCTGGTGATGACGAAAACAACCATGACAACAATGCCGGTGACCCGGAAGAGCAGTAGGTAGGAAGTAAGAAGTAGGAAGTAGGAAGTAGAGCGAATGGCATTAACGGATATTGAGGTTAAAGTGGTTAAGACCTGCTGTGAGCTTAATGATAATCTAACCCTGAGCGTCCGTGAAAATGACAAGATGGTTGTGTACAAGAGCAGGTTTTTGTCTGTTGATTTTAAGAAAGGCTTTATTATCATTGATGAACCCTCCCCAGAAAACCCGGATGCCAGGCTTCTTTCTAAAGGTCAGTATTTCGAAATTTTTTTTGAGTTTAAAATTTTTCGCTATATATTTGAGTCCTGGGTCCTGGACCATACGATGTTTACACTTAATGATAGATCCTTTCATGCCCTGAAGATTAGTCTTCCCAAAAAATTAGAAGATGGTGATAAGCGTGAGTATTTTAGGGTGGAAACCGCCATGAGACCGCCTGTGTTGGTAAGGTTTAATATTTTTAAGAAGGGTGCGGACAGCCCGGTAAAGCCCGGTCTAATCAGGGAGCAGTATGACGTGTTCCAGGGAGAAATGGTGGACATTTCTGGCGGCGGCTTTGCCCTGAGAAGGAAACCCAGGGATAAACAGTTGGTGTTGGAAAAAGGAGATATCATTAATGCGCGGTTTAAACTAAAGCCCGGTTTTGAGGAAATGGAAATCTGGTCTGAAGTCCGGGATTTCAGGAAGTACAAAGATACTCAAATAAATGTTTGGGGGCTGCAATTTTTAGGAAAGGAGAGAAATAAAAATATCAATTATTATCGCACCAAGATCATGCGTTACGTAGTGGAGCGGCAGCGGGAGATTTTGTCAAAATGAAAATGCCAGGGCCAGTTGTACGTTTTGCGCCTTCGCCAACAGGTCATCTCCATATTGGTGGTGTACGTACTGCTCTTTTTAATTATCTTTTTTGCAAAAACCAGGGAGGTCAATATATACTGAGAATTGAAGATACCGATGTATCACGCTCTTCCGGGGATATGGCAGAGGAAATTCTCGAAAGTCTGCTGTGGTTGGGAATCCAATGGGATAAAGGTCCTATTTATCAATCGCACCGTTTTGATAAATACAAAGAAGCCGCTTTTGGATTGCTGGAAGAAAGCAAAGCTTACCGGTGTTTTTGCACACCCGAAGAAATTGAGGCACGCAAAAAAGAGTATAAATACGACCGCAAATGCCTCCATTTAACCCGGGAAGAAATCGATAAAAAATTGGAACAAAATATTCCCTTTGTGATTCGTTTTTCCATTCCCGAAGGAGCCACTTACTTCAAGGACCGGCTTCATAAAGAGATGAAGATTGACAATTCCGAGCTGGAGGATTTTGTTATACTTAAATCTAACAATTCTCCTACCTATCATCTTTCTGTGGTGGTGGATGACCGTGATATGGAAATCACGGATGTCATACGAGGAGATGATCACATTTCC
>WVZO01000692.1 GCA_011772425.1 Candidatus Aminicenantota bacterium | reverse complement strand
GGACCCGGTTTACAGTTTCCGTGTCTGCCGGGTCATGGAATCGGCGGTAGAGAAGATTGCCCACGATGCGGTCATAGAGATCGGCCCGCTGGTCGGGAATACGTTTGCCCCCGGCCAGGTAAAAAATGCAAAGGGCGGTTAAGAGCAAGGGATTTTCCGTAAATATTGCCGCGTGCTCATGCTGGCGGATATCATCGATCAAATCCCCAGCAGTGAGTGCGCCGACACCGGCAGCCTGACCGGATACCGCCCGAAACCACCGGGTTATAAATTCACTGCTCTTTTTTTCATCCAGGGGTTCGATATCGCGGAGATAGCTGCCAAAACACAACAAACCGCCGCCCTCGATACCATGGGGCCTGCCGGTGATCAAAAAACGGTTNNGATCAAAAAACGGTTGGTTTTATGTTGAAATTGAAACCGGTGAATCACGTTCACCAGGTCGCCGCGAATCGCCTCCGGCACTTCATCCAATCCATCCAGCAGTACCAGCGCCCGATTATGGGAGAGAAACGCCTGGACGGCCTCAATACTCAAGGGGCACCCCTGTTTTTCAAAATAATCCGCTAACAGCATGTCAAAGGTTTTCTCTTCCAATCCTTCGCTTATTTTCTTTTTGTATATGGGCCATAAGTCTTTAAGAAATACCAATACCGGCAAATATCCCCGCAGCGCCGCCGGACCGGAACCATGGGTCAGACTGTAAGCCAGGTGCTTGACCAACGTGGTCTTGCCCATTCCCGCCATTCCCCGCAGCAGCAGGCAGTGCTTCCGTTCCATTAATTGCTCGATATCAATGGTAGACGGTTCTTTGGGTTCGCCTTTATCCTCTTTATCTCCTTTTTTCATATCCTTTTCATCCGCGGGCTTATGAAAGGGATTGGCGGTCTCAAGGGGAATGTACACCGCCGGCAGGCTGATCATTACCACCTCGCCTTTGCGGGCCAATTGGTCCACGGGCAGGACAGAATGAAATTCCCGCACCCAGGTTTTGTAATCTTCCGGGATTTGAAGCGTAACAATATCCTGATCACGCCTTTTCTTCTTCTTTGCTTCAACCGCTTCGATCACAAAATAGGGTTTTCCCTCCTGGCCGCGCCACCGTTCGCGGTCCGGCACAAACTCGTTTCGCCGTTCATCAAAGATGTAAGGCCAAACCTTCACAGAGGTACCGCCTGGAATAAATTTCACTTCCAGGAACTGGAAACCGATAAATCCTTTTTTGTCATCCGTATAGGAGGCATTGGCCCCCAGGCAGATGAATTGGTCCGACGGGTCTTGAAACACCAGGGCATCGTGCGCATGAGTATGACCGTGCAGCAGCAATTGGCATTTCTTGAACATTTCCACCCGGGTCTTTTCGTATTCGAAGTCCTTAAGCCAATTAAAGGGCGGGTGATGCATCAACACGATACGATTGGGGATGGATTTTGCCTCTTCCAGGGCATCCTGTAACTGTTGAAAGCCCAGGGCAATATTGAAACGGTCATTGTCACCCTCCGACGCCCAGGCACTGTTTAGCACCAATAAAGAAATTTTTTTACCGGGGAAATGCTTTACCTGGAAGTAACCCGAGGTGTCTTTATAAAATGAAGGGTTCAACTGCCGGGCAAAGGACCGGAAGGCGTTGAACTTCTTATTGATCTTACTCTTTACCTGGTCCGATTCCGCCAGGAATTCATCCACCAGGTTATTCTCCACCACATAATAAGGAGGAGAATACTTATCTACTTTATCCCGGTCCACATCGTGGTTGCCCGGGACTACCAGGAATTCTGCTTTTCCAGGTAATACGGCTTTGAGCCCGTTAAAGAACTCCAGGGCTTTGTCGTATTCATTCTTTTTCCCGGAAAAAGCAATGTCACCGGTCACGGCCACCACCTCTGGCGCCCGGTGTTCCCTTTTACCTGTATGGGCCTTTACCGTATCCACCAGTTTCTGCTGTACATCCCGGCGGAAGGCGTTTTTTTCTTCCTCTTTTTTCTTTTTAAAAT
>WVZO01000683.1 GCA_011772425.1 Candidatus Aminicenantota bacterium | reverse complement strand
GAATTTCAATTGGTCAAAAGTCCTATTTCCCAAAATAGGACTTTAGTCCTAGAAAAATTGAAACAAAAGGTTACCACTTGATTTATCACTAAAAATGTATATAATATATCATGTAAAATCGAAGGTGCCAGGTACTTTATTCATAACCTTTCGCCGCAGGCAGCCATAGAAGGCCCTTTGGGCCATCTCGAAGGCTTCTTTACCTGAACCAACCATTAAGGTAACTACTTTTGAAGTTGATATTTTTTAACTAAACAGTACTTTGTTTCAAACGTATGGGGAAGCCTTCAACTTCTCTTCTTGCTTGCCAACTGTCTTTTATAGCCCTCCGTGCGGATCTACTAAGCCATATTTTTTATCTACAGGATGGACAGAAATATCTATGAACTCAAAAATGTTTAGACTGTCCATCCTGAACTCCTATTAAAACTCTATCAGAACTTTTTATGCCTCCGGTGGCCCTCCAGGGGGGCGGTTTTTTCCAAAAAGAGCCCCCCTGGCCGCCGGAGGCATATGCTTGCAGGGTTCATAAAACTTTCAATTCTTTTTCAAATCCATTTTATACGTATTTCATATTCCCATTCTACTATAACACCGGAGCAGCAAAGAAGAAAAAAAATTTATGGAGGAAAAAATGATTACGTATGAGAAAAAAACAAAATCCGCGGTGTTTTTCATTTCCGCGGTGGTGTTCTGTCTGATAGTTATCGGATATTTCCTGTTAACCACTGGAGAAAACACGGTAAATAAGTCCTCTCAGGTCAGCCGGATGCAGGCGTTGACCCAACAGGTCCAGGGTATGGAATCCGATGTCAAGAAGAAAGAAGGTGAAGTCATGGAACTGGTGGACCAGTACCAAAAAAAAACCGACCCCAATGCACCCCTTGGTTTTGATATCATGGACCTCAGCCAGGAAGAACGGGACCTGCTGGAACAAGAAATCGGGAAGGAAAAAGATGTTTCTGCCCGGTCACTGCTGAAAGAGATTCTCAAGAAAAAAGACGAGATCAGGGAATTAAAAGAAGAGATTGCCAAAATCGAGAGCCTGCTTCCTGCACCGCACATCGCGAAAAAAGGCGATAGCCATTACCAGGTTGCACTGGCGTTCCTGGTGGATGAAAAAGGAGTGGAAAAAGAACGGGCCATGGAAATGTTGTCAAAGACCGCACTGGTTGAAGAACTGGCCGAGGGCTTTAAGGTATGGAGTTTTTATACCGGAGAAGAGTACGGCACTTCAGTGACCAAGGGTGATGCGCAGGTTTCCCCCAATGTTTTCATCTATAAGGCCAAAAAGAAACTGATGGATGCCCGCGACAAGGCCGTGTCCCAACGGGACCAAATGGCTGAAAATATCAAATCCCTGGAAGAAAAACAAAATAAAGTCATCACCCAACTGGGCCAGGTCACCAGCGAAAAAGAAAACTTGCTGACCAGGGTCAGCAACCTGGATAGACAGATCAATTCCATGTTCTACCGGTTGGATTCGCAGGAAAACCTGAAAAAGAAGGGAATACTCAAGAGCGGGTTTTTAACTTCTACCAAACTGAAGGATGTATCTCCCCAACACTTTGACCGGTCGCTTGACCTGACCGTTGACGATAGACTGGTCATTTCCTCAGCCGACCTGGGGATTGAAAAGATAAAAGATGTAATTCTTTACCCCAGGTTCTATAAAAAAGGCACCAGTTACAAGGTATTAATTACTTCCAATAAAAAACATGCCTTGCTAACGTTGATGGACAAAACCAAATTCAAAAGTGAACGGGTCGTGATTGCGGTTAAATAGATTAACAAAAGTTTTTGCGGATGTTTCACGGGTCCAGGGGGCACTTACAGTGCGGTATTAAGGAATGCCCATGGAGACGATACATCGTTTGAAGCGTTGTACGCCGTCCTTGCTCTGCAAGTGCCCCCCCCACGCAGTGGGGTTACAAAACCAGGGCGTAACCGAGTTTTAAGAAAAAGGTCCTATCGGTCCTGGTAATATCGAGTCCTCTGAAACCCAGGTGGTTGTCCGAGTAACCGATGAATAGAACCGTCTGGGGATTGATTTTATAGGAAAACAGGAACTGGGTGAGCAGGGTCCTGGTTTCCGGTTCCACTGGGGCAGCATAAAGATCGGGATCGCGATTAATGTCGGTATATTGTATAATCGCCCGTGCAAAAGAACGCACGTTAAAATTATAAATAAGTTTGGTCTGCAGCAGGTTGGCCGTGTAGATTTTTTTTCCTTCCAGGGACAGTCGTTCGAAAACATGGCTGATATTGACATTGAGGTGTCTTCCCACCCCGAACTCGATGAACGGGTTCACTAACAAGGATCGGGCCAGGCGTGAGTTATAATAATCGATAGAATCGCCGTAACTTGTATAGATAACGTATCTTAATCCTCCCACCGGTTTCATTTCCAGGTAAATTTCCGCCAGGTTTTTGTCGTAGGTGATGTTATTAAACCGTTCTTTCTGAAAATGAAAGGCAGAGAACACATAGGTTTGTAACGCGAGATTGATTGAACCTGCAAATTCCAGGTCCTGGTCAGTCAGGGTGTTGTGATGGTCGGTAATATTGGTACCCATAACCCTGAGTCCGATCCTCTCGAACCATCTACCTTTTTTGCCCCAGATAACAGGATGGATCATGGCCATAACTCTTCGTGTATCCACACGGGGTATAAAACCGGAATCCGCGCGAAAACCGGTAGACAAATCCTGGTATTCGAGGCTGTAAATCATATTACGTCCGTAGTGCCGGAATAATGCGTAAAGCGCATTCCCGGCAAAGGAATTATCGTCCTGGCCAAAGGTTTGAGCAACCGGATCGGGGTAATCGGTTTGCGAATGTAAATATTGAACACTAACGGTTTTGGTCCCGGACAAACGGAAGAACCCGTCTACACCTGCCACATGGTTGTAATAATCATCCCCCACCCTTCCCGTATAAAGAAGTCCCAGGGTGGAGCCTTTGCCCACGTCTCTGCGGTACCTGAATACGCCGGCCAGGACATCCTGTTCCAGGGATGTAAGCGCGGACCCCTGGTTGGATGGAAAGATCAGGTTATTGTACCTGTCCTGGGTGGCAAAAAATCCCAGGGCATTTTTACCTAATTTTCCGCTCATTTTAGCGCCCCAGGCAGGGTCATAGACTGTTCGGGTGAACACCGCTTCTACGGGTGTCAGAAAGAAATCCGCCCCCTCGAGGAAAAAAGGTCTTTTTTCAGGGTAGCGGAGGGCAAAGCGGGTATTAACCTCAAGCTGGGCAACATCGGCTTCTACCTGTGAAAAATCCGGGTTTGCGGCGGCATTTAATATTAAATTAGGGGTAATACCCCAGCGCACGGTTATACCTGGCTCAACATCTATCTTACCGGCATCCATATCGCCTCCGGGGAAATCTTCCCTTTCATCGGTGCGTACAGAGGTCAGCGTGGGAGCCAACTCGATATTCTTGCCGGCTGAGATGCCCTCGAAACCGGTAATTTTATTAAGCTGGCATAAGATACAGCTTTTGTTACGGTCCCTTACATGCGAACTCAACCGATGTCTGACGCTGCGGGGATAGGACCTGTTGGCCTCAAATCCCCAGGTCTGGATACCCTTATCTCCGGGAAAACGCAGCTGGTTGAAGGGAATGGCAATCTCAACCACATAGCCGGAATCCGTAATTCGTCCTGCTGATTTCCAGATGGTATCCCAGGAAAAATCTTCATATCCCTCCAATTCGCTAAAAATCGCATCAGCTTGAACGCCCAGTGCGTTTACCCGGAATTGAAAGGACCGGCGTTCGTCATTAAAGGTATCTATCACAAAGCTTACATAATCGTCTTGGATAAATGTGTCTATGGCATCCCTGTCCATCAAGTGGGCCCGGATTTTTTGCGGCTCCGGGTCAAAACACCTGAAGGCAATGTAAAGCCTGGATTTGTCAAACGTGACAAGACATTCGCTTTCCACCGGTGCCGGGATATTGTCGCCCGGCATCCATTCATAGAGAATCTTGATTTTTTCAGGATGTTTCCAGGCCTCTTCATTTAAAATGCCGTCTATTTTAATTTTAGAAACGGCTTTTTTCACTATAAAACGTTGTGCAGGTGGATATTCCCTGGTCCGGATTTGGTTTTCCTTCTGTTCCTGTGGGTGAGGTTGGGGGATTAATCCCGGCAGGTTGAATGCCGGAAGTAACAAAAGGATAATGATTATCGGCTTCAGCAATTTACTATTCATCAATTTCCTCCGTGGTATTATAGAAATCAAAAGATAAAGTAAGGAATTTTCTTAAGAACTATTATACCAGATAAAGGTGGAATCACTCAACCCACTCAACTGTTCCCACAAAAAAGTTATAATGTTAGGCACCGTCCCCTTAATTAATACTTTACAGATCCTTGAAGAAGGGATACAATTTATCCAGGAGGTCGCATGAAGAATAAATGCATTTATGGAAATTTTTTTCTTATATTTGTGTTGTTATTTTCGTTTTCGCCAGCTTTTGCCCGGGACAGCAGTTCATATGATTATGATGTATTGATTCAAGGGGGCAACGTTTTTGATGGCTCGCTGAAACGGGCATTTAAGGCAGACGTCGCCGTTAAAAATGGTAAGATTGTAAAAATTGCCAGCGCAATCAGAGCAAAAGCAAAACACGTGATAAATGCCAGTAAACTCCATATCACACCGGGGTTTATCGATCTTCATACTCACGCAGAACGGGGCATGTATTTTCCTGAAAACAGGGCTGGTCTTAATTACCTGAGACAAGGGGTAACAACTGTTGTGGTGGGTCAGTGTGGTATTAGTGCATGGCCTATTTTTGAAAAAATAGAAGACCAGGTTAAACGATGGTCTGGTTCTGGTATTGGCCTGAATGCGGCGCTGCTTGTTGGTCATGGATTTGTACGCAGAAAAGTCATGGGAAATGATGACCGGGAACCCACTCCTGAAGAATTGGCTCAAATGAAAACTCTTGTCAAGGAAGCAATGGAACAGGGTGCTTATGGACTTTCAACCGGGTTAATCTATGAACCGGGAAAATATGCCAAAACAGATGAGATTATTGAATTGGTAAAGGTCATTGTGCCCTATGGAGGAATTTATCATTCCCATATTCGCAATGAATGGGATAAACACCTGGAAGCGGTTAGAGAAGCTATAGAGATTGGAGAAAAAACAGGTGTTCCAGTGCATATATCCCATCTTAAAGTAGTGGGAATCGACAACTGGGGAAAACTGAAAGATGCCTGCCAGTTAATCGAAACCGCACAAAAAAAAGGACTTAAAATTACTGCTGACCAGTATCCTTATCGTTTTACCAATAATTATCCCTATAAATACCTTGTACCTATGAAAACGTGGCTGGGAGACGCAGAAGAAGAGATATTGGAATTCGATGATATTGTCGAGGTGTTTGATTATCTTCGTGATTCTCAGCTTATTGCCCTGTATAAGAAGGTTAGTGCAGACCCGATTCTTTCAGTGCGCCACCAGCAGTATCTTGAAGAATTGCCGCGAAAGGAGCTTGTGAAGCTCGTGTCTCGATCACTGGTCAATCCCGGGGAATTACATGGACCCGGTAATAAAAAAGAGAGATTATTATTTTTGGAGAGGTTAAAGAATCCCCCGGAAGCGGAAAAAATTCGTAAAGAGGTCAAAGATTATATCTACCAGGGAGTTAATCCAAAAAATTTTATTATAGCCAGGTGTATTGAAAGATCTTTTGAAGGAAAATCATTGAAGGAAGCTGCGAAAATAAAAGGAAAATCACTAGAAGATACAGCCATTGAATTGCATCTGATGGGGACATTAGCTGTCCCCTTTCGGATGAGTGAAGAAGATATTGAATATGCGATGAAGAAATGGTATGTAGCCACTGGCAGCGACGGTACTGTTCCTTTTTATGGGATAGACCTGCCCCATATCCGTTCCTATTCGACCTTCCTTCACAAAATCAAAAAATATGGTCTGAAGAGAAAAGCAGTTTCTATTCCCCATATCATCCGGTCACAAACATCTCTTCCTGCTGGTATTATGAACTGGAACGACAGGGGATGGATCAAACCAGGTTATATTGCCGATATAGCTGTGATTAACTTGAAAAAAATAAAAACCAATACCTCGATCTCCAATCCTCACTGCTGGAGTTCGGGGGTTGAATATCTCCTGGTGAATGGTGATATCGTTATAGATAAAGGCAGGTGGAATGGAAAACTTCCGGGAAAGGTTATAAAACTAAAAAAGCCGCATCGGTGAAAAAGAGCTCCAGCCATATGCTGCAAGCCACTTTTTTGCGCGTTTTTACAGAATATTAATAAAAAGGGGACGGCGTCCCCACCCTATAGGAGTCGTTCTCGACATTTGAAAAGTATCAACCAGAAAGACTTTGTTTTTTTTGTGTGTGTTTACAGAATATTAATAAAAAAAAAAGACCACGGACCATTGAAATTCAAAAATCTTTTCTTTAAAATATATAACTGTAAAACGAAATAAGGAGGATAATGATGAGTGTTTATAAGGTCATCGAATTGGTAGGAACCAGTGAAGTATCATGGGAAGATGCTGCTAAAAAAGCAGTGGAAACGGCGAGTAAATCATTGAAGAATTTGCGGGTTGCAGAGATCAAAGATCTCGACATGAAGATTGAGGACGGCAAGGTGACGGCTTACCGGGCTAAGGTGAGCCTGTCGTTTAAATATGAAACGGAAGCTTAGACAGCGCCACAGCGATTAATTGTATTTCATATCGATTGGCAGCATCGGGAGCAGACGTCTATTGCATTGATTTTGAATAAAAGATAAGGTAAAATGATACATGGACGAAACAAAAACAGGATTAATACAACAGCCAGAGCAGCAGAACCCCCAAAAGGACTTTTTCGTCAGGAACTATGTTGAATTGTTGGTGGAAGTTATCCTTTTGATTTTTTTTGTAAATACTTTTTTATTGCAAACCTATGTGATCCCTTCACAGTCTATGGAAAATTCCATGTTGATCGGAGACCACCTGGTGGTGGACAAAGTACGCTATTCTCGCTACATCGGAAGTATTGACCGTTTTTTTCTACCCCAAGTCAACATCAAACGGGGCATGCTTGTCACCTTCAGCGGACCCAGTGAAATCAATCGCCACCGATCAGCAAAAAATCTGGTGAAGCGTGTTATTGCGCTGCCCGGGGACACCATAAAGATTATAAATAACCGGGTCTTTATCAATGGAAAACCCGTTGATGAACCGTATGCCTGTTTTAAAGGTATTGGTGGGATTGCCAATTTCCCGCCGAATCCCCCGGATTTCTGGCACCGCGAATTTCCCCGTAAATATAGAAATGCGGTGGTGGATACACCTATCGGCAAGGCGTTTTTGGTGCCTGAAGGACATTATTTCTGCATGGGAGATAACCGGAATTACAGCTTTGATTCCAGGGGCTGGGGGCCGCTTCCGGAGAATTATATTATTGGTCGCCCCTGGAGGATTTACTGGTCCTATGCCTCCTCAAGGAGCGATTACTTAACTTCGGGAGTCATTGATAAGATCAAAGATTTTTTTAGAACAATTGCAAATTTCTTCACCCGAACCCGATGGGAACGCACATTTAAAAAATACTAAGTCGCATTTACCATGCGGCTTTATTCTTCTTTCGTGTTCTTTGTGTCTTTGTGGTGAAAAAATAAAAAATAACAGATAGAGAAAATGGGATTTAAATTATTAGAATTGAAAATGCCCACGGATTTTACACCAGGGGAGCTGAAAAAGAAAATATCCAAAAAACTTCGGATTAAACCAACGGATTTTTCCTATTCCATTGAAAAACAAAGCCTGGATGCCCGGCAAAAACATCGTATTCACTGGAAAATAAGGGTGGGGGTTTCTTCTCCGGCTCTTCCCGGCCCGGAACATCCAACCAGGAAAATTTTCACTATTCCTTCAATAAAACAAAAGAAAAAGGTGGTGGTGGTGGGAAGCGGTCCGGCAGGATTCTTTGCCGGTTATACGCTTTTAACCGCCGGATTCGCTGTGGTGCTTCTGGAACAAGGACCGGATGTAAATACGCGATTTAAAGATATTGTTTCTTATGAACGCACCGGAATTCTCAACGAACGAAGCAACTATGCCTTTGGCGAAGGGGGAGCCGGTACGTTTTCCGATGGAAAATTAACCTCCCGGACTAAATCTATTTCCAACGAACGAGGGTTTGTCTTCGATACCTATGTTGAGGCAGGCGCTCCACCGGAGATCACTTACCTGGCCCACCCTCACCTGGGCAGCGATAACCTGAGAAAAATCGTCAAAAACTTAAGAAAAATGTTTCTTGAAAAAAATGGCTCTATTTTTTTTGATACCAGGGTAATTAATATCCAGGTTAACAAGAGCAGTGGGGTTATACAAAAAGTTGAAACGGAAAAAGGCAAGATGGAAGCCGATTACTTTATATTTGCCGTGGGTCATTCGTCGTATGACACCTACCGGATGCTGATCCGCAGCGGCGTTCCCTTCCAGGTTAAACCCTTTGCTGTCGGCTGCCGCGTTGAACATCCCCAGGAAATCATTAATCGCGCCCAGTGGGGCCAGGCATCCCTCCCGGGCATCAAGGCCGCTGAATACCGGTTGACTTTTAAAGAAGAAGGTCTGTTACCCGTTTACTCTTTCTGCATGTGTCCCGGTGGGAAAGTCGTCCCTGCCGCTGCTTATAAACATACGAATATTGTCAATGGTATGAGCAACTACCGCAGGAACGGACCCTTTGCTAACACAGCAATTGTGGTGGGCATCCATCTCAATCGGCTGTTCAACCGGGAATTTGATCCCCTGGAAGCCCTGGAATGGCTGGGAACCCTGGAACAAAAATTTTTCAACTTTTCCGACAGCTACTCTGCACCTGCTTGTAAGATCAATGATTTTCTCGAAGGAAGAATTTCATCCTCTTTTATGCAATCCACCTATCCCCTTGGGCTGGTTCCTTCGGATTTCTCCTCCCTTTTCCCTGGATCGATTATTACTGCTCTCAAAGCGGGTATGAAGCATTTTTGCCAGAAGATAAAAGACTTTGAGAAAGGGGTGATGCTGGGGCTTGAAAGTAAGACTTCATCACCTATCCAGACCATCCGTGAAAAAAATAGGACATCTGCCGGCATCAGGAATCTCTACATAGCAGGAGAAGGTAGCGGCCATGCCGGCGGTATTGTCAGCTCCGCCGCAGATGGCATCAAAGCAGCCCTGGAGATAATTTCTCAGAATAATTGAACCACGAAGGGCCTTCTTAAGCTCCTCCTGTTGGGGGGCTTTTCTCTTTTTCTTTCTTTTTCTTCTCTTGTTTTTCCAGCAGTTGTTTTAATTTTTCCATTTCTTTTTTCATTTTTTCCTGTTCCTGCCGCATCTTTTCTATTACTTGTTTATATTTTTCCAATTCCTTTTGTTTGGCTAATTCGGCGTCTTTGAGGTACTTTTTATAATTTTCCAGGGCTTTTTGTTTAGCTAATTTTGCTTCTTCCAGGTATTTTTCCCGGATCTCCTTTAATTTCTCTTTTTGTTTTCGTAACTGTTCTTCGGCATCCAGTTCCAATTGTTTTTGGTCATCAACTCTAATTTTAATATCCTTCATCGTGTCCCGGAAGCGATCAAACCAAAAACTGGCCTTTTTATCCTTATCCGGCACCACACTGATTTTCATTAATTTCCCTTTTCGATAAACCTGGATATCCACGGTTTCATCATCTTCCAGTTCGTTAAGGACCTTTCTTAAATCCGAGTTTGTTTTGATTTTTTTATTGCCTGCTTTTACGATAATATCCGAGGGTCGGAATCCGGCTTTTTCAGCGGCGGTATTTTTGTAAACTTTTGAGATCATCAAGCCGGTTCCTTCTTTGACATTGAACTCGTTGGCCAGTTCAGGTGTCAGCGCCATAAGGTCTACTCCCAGGGTACGGGAGGCTCCGAGACGGAAGATATAATTTTCCAATTTGGGCAGTGATTCGCGAAATTCCGGCAACTCACGGATTTCCACATCTCCTTCCTTCCCGCCTAAAGCAGCCCATACGGACCTTCTGGGTTTGGCTTCTCCTATAACCACCACCACAGATTTCGGCTCTTTTTCCCTGAGGAGTTCCATTTTTACTTCCTGATGGGGTTTAAGGCCTTTGATGATTTTGGAAACTTCTGAAGGTTTGCGTACGGATTTGCCATCCACTTTTAAAACTTCATCATCTTTACGAAGTCCGGCTGTATCTGCAGGGGACTTTCGGGTGACATAGGTGATTTTTACTCCATCTTTTCCCTGGGTGAGCAATACGCCAAGCCATCCACGTCTAACTTTACCGTATTTTTTCAAGTCATCGGTAATCCTGTTTACTTTTTTTGCCGGAACCGCGTAACATAGGTTTTGATTCTTATTTCTGAAACCCTGGATAAGAATTTCAGATGAGTGGTCTTTATAGGTATAGTCCGGGCTAAAGGCAAACCCGAAACGACCACGAACCATTCCCACCAGTTCCCCTTTCTTATTCACTACAGCACTTCCGGACGAACCGGGAGCCACCGGTGCATTCAGTATCAATTCTTCATCCGATGCGCTGCTAACCATTCCCTGGTATATGGCCGGAAACTTTTTATAGAATACCCCCACCACGGCAACCCAGTCCCCCACGTCATAGGTCCTGGCCCAACGGATAGGAGTTAATGAACGTTTGTTAGTCTTTAACAGGATTAAAGAAGAATTATTGTCTTTTCCCACCACCCGGGCAGGAAGTTTATTCCCATCAACGGTTTCAATATAAATGTCCCGGTAACGTTGGCGGATCACCATTATGTTACTGACTACATGATTGCGCTCAACAGCAATTCCTGTAGCCACGTACTTTCTATGGTTTTCTGCTACCACCTTTACGATGGAAGGGGAAACACTCTTTAGAATTCCTTTTACTTCTTTTTCAAATTTCGAAATATCGCTGGCTGCATGTAAAGGCAAACTCATGTTCATATTGGCCGTAAAGAAAAGAACCAACATAGAGAAAATCATCATAATCAATCGTTTCATCGTTACCTCCTTTATTCTTTCATTCATAATTCATAACTCATAATTCATTTTTCAAATTGTATCGTCATCTTCGGAATAAGACACTTGCTCGATGGCATAAGTGGTTTGAGAATCGGAAGACGCGAAGATAACATCTTCTATCACCGGGACTTCTTCTTTGGTGGTCAATTCCGATTGGGCCACTGTTTTTGGTCCGGGTTCTCTGTGCAGCAATACTGCCTGGGCAATAAAAATAAATGCAAATATAACCATGAACAGGGCCACCGAGGCCGTTACTTTTCGCTGTGTTTTTTTCTTTTTGATTTTAGCAAAGACCTGGTTCTCAAAATCTTCGCTCACTGTCAATAGTGAAGAATTTTGTTTAAACGTATTAAATTTATTTTCAAAATTATCCATGGCTGCCTCCATTTTCTAGGGCCATATTCAGATGAAATCTCATCCGTTGGCGGCCCCGGAAAACCATTGCTTTTACAGTACCCACCGGTTTTTTTAAAATTTGTGCCATCTCTTCAAAGGAAAAATTGCTGATATCTTTCATGATAAGAGCGATGCGGTATTTTTCCGGCAGCACCGAGAGTAATTGTTCCAATTCCACTTCGTTTTGATGAGAGGGGTCATATAAAAGATCGTTGTGGTTTACATCGGACAGGGAAAAAGCGCTTTTGATTTTTGCTTTTCGGAGTTCAGTACGGGCGAGGTTGGTGGCTATTGCGTATATCCAGGCTTTCAGGTTATCGGTTTTCAATGAGCCGGCTTTAAAATAAACTTTTACAAAGGTGTCCTGGGTTACGTCTTCGGCCATTTCTTTGTCACTCAGCATCAAATACAAATAGTTGAAAATCTTGTTTTTGTACATCGCCATTACCTCTTTTAACGCGGCCTCTTCTTTCTTTTTAAGTCGCTTAACCAAATCTTTCATTCCTCATATCGTCCTCTGCAACCTGTACTCATTCTATTTATCCTACCTCAACTTTTAAAACAACCTCTAATATATTAAGATGCATGAAATTGGCAAAAAGTTGCAAAAAAAATAAAAAAAAATTTTTTTTATTTTTACCATTATACCATATCTTCTCAAGAGCAATTGAAATGTACGGCTAAAACGTGTAAAATAAGACCTAAACTTTTAACATGAAACGAAAAGCAGCAATCATCCATGACTGGCTAAACGGAATGCGCGGTGGTGAAAAAGTCCTGGAACAAATCCTGGACATTTTCCCGGAGGCAGACATCTTCACACTGTTCCTGGAAGAAAAAAACATCTCCGAAAAAATACGCAGCCACAAAATAATCCCATCCCCATTAAATAAATATTCGTTTGTGAGGAAACATTACAAACACTTTTTACCTCTTTTTCCCTCCACTATCGAAGAGTTTAACCTGAATGATTATGACGTCGTTATCAGCAGTTCTCACTGTGTGGCTAAAGGGATTATTCCCCCACCGGAGGCGGTTCATATCAGTTATATCCATTCGCCTATGCGGTATATTTGGGACCAGTATTATTCTTATTTCGGCAGTAAAAAGGGGATCAAAAAATCAATTATTAAACGGCAGGTTTCCAAATTAAAAACCTGGGATATTGCTGCTTCATCGCGGGTGGATCATTTTATTGCCAACTCTAATTTTGTTAAGAAGCGAATTTGGAGGTACTATCGAAGAGAAGCCGCAGTAATCCACCCGCCGGTGGATACGGATTTTTTTCAACCAGTGGACAACCCCCAAAGAGACTATTTTTTAACGGTTTCTGCGTTGGTTCCTTATAAAGAGAATGAGCTTTTGATCGAAGCGTTTAATCGAACCAATGATCCGTTGATTATTGTGGGAAAGGGCCCGGAAGAGAAAAAATTAAAGAAAATGGCAGGTAAGAACATTACCTTCAAAAAAAACCTGCCTGCTGAAGAGTTAAAGCAGCTTTTTCAACATGCCATTGCCTTTTTGTTTGCCGGTGTTGAGGATTTTGGTATTGCTTTCGTGGAAGCGCAGGCCTGTGGAACTCCGGTGGTGGCTTATAAAAAGGGAGGCGTGCAGGATATCGTTAGCGAAAATACCGGGGTTTTGTTTGACCGTCAGACTCCTGGAGATATCGTCGAAGCCATTGATAAAGTCAAAAAAATAGATTTTAAGTCTTCATTTCTTCGAGAAAATAGTTTACAATTCTCTAAAAACAATTTTAAGAAAAAATTTAAGGATTTTATTGACCAGAGGCTATGATTAAGAAAAGACGAAAACAGTTGATTCAATTTTTCATCCTCAGTGATTTTGCTGCTATTATCCTGGCGTTTAATTTTACTTTTTGGCTGCGGTTTTACTCCGGTCTTGTAGCCGCGCCCAAAGGGATTCCTGCCTATGGGAAATACCTGGTTATTATTCCTATTCTCATCCTGGTACATGTGGTCCACTTTTCCTACCAGGGGTTTTATAAGATCAAGCTCAGGCGCAACCGGCTGGATGACCTGTTCCTGGTACTCCTGAATACCATTGTTTCGGCTTTTCTTATTCTTTTGATTTTCAGTTATTTCAAAAGTTACCAATTTCTCGATTTTGAGGTGTCCCGTATCTTCTTGCTGGTATATATTCCTATTGGTGTGTTTTTTATTTTCGGGCTGCGACTGTTGGTTTTTAGATTATTCACCACCATATACCTGAAACGAAACGGGGTTTCAAAAGTCTTGATTGCCGGAACCGGTGACTTTGCTTTGATGACCGCAAGAAATCTCAAAAAATATGCGCATTTCGGGATTGAAATCACCGGCTTCTTAGAAAATGAAAAAAAAGAAGACATACCTGTGCTGGGTAATTTCGACGAACTGGAAAAAGTGGTGAATGAATACGGTATTACTGACCTGGTGATTGCCCTTCCTTCTAAAGAATTCGAAACCACATTGAAATTAATTGAAATAGCCAATAACTTGTTAATTGAAATACGTTTGGTGCCGGATATTGTCCAGATTGCTTCATTAAAAGCCGGTATGGAGCATATTGAAGGTATTCCCGTTATTAACCTGGGGGATATCCCACTCCAGGGCTGGCCCATGTTTTTTAAACGATTTTTTGACCTGATTGTTAGCTTTGTAGGTCTTATTCTACTTTTTCCTTTTTTCCTTTTGATTGGGCTGCTTATCAAATTAACATCCAAAGGTCCTGTGTTCTTTTTACAAACCCGTGTGGGGTTGGACGGCAAGAATTTTAGAATGATCAAGTTTCGAACCATGATAAGTGATGCTGAAAGAGATACCGGCGCTATCTGGTCTCCCCCCGATGATAAGCGGGTGACAAAAGTGGGAAAGATATTGCGAAAACTTTCCATTGACGAGTGGCCCCAGTTGATTAATGTTCTTAAAGGAGATATGAGCCTGGTGGGCCCGCGTCCGGAGCGTCCTGAGTTGGTGGAAAAGTTTAAACAATATATCCCCAATTATATGCTGCGGCACAGTGTCAAGACCGGGATGACCGGCTGGGCGCAGGTTCATGGTCTCAGGGGCAATACGCCGCTGGATAAACGCATCGAATTCGATATCTATTATATCCAGAACTGGACACTTCGGTTGGACCTGGAAATACTATGGCGAACCCTCATGAAATTGGAGTTTATCGACAGAGCGAATTAAAGAGAAGAAAGTAGGAAGTAAGAAGTAGGAAGTAAGAAGTAAGAAGTAAAGCGATACCAATGGGGTAGGATGGTTGAAGCCTTGTAATACAGGCTGACCATGGATGAAAAGTTTTTGGAAGTCCAGAAACCTTTTTACAAAAAGGTTTCTGGCCGCCGGAGGCAAAAAAAAATAAAAGGTTGACAAATATACCTGCATTGGTTACAATAGCCGTCATGAAAATAAAATTAAAAAATAACAAAATGAACTTCCTGTTTGTCTGGCTATTTAAGGCAGGAAGGGGAGGTATATAATGAAAACAAATACAACGTTTAAAAATATAAATTTCATCTTTATCTTATCCTGGTTGGTGATAGGCAGTTTGTTTGCCGGCCAGGATACCCAAAAAGACAAAGACACCGGGACTCAATGTCTTACAAATATAATTTCTGAAATCGGGAACCTGGAAAGCAACCGGGACCCCAAATGTCATGCCACGGCCACGCGGTTGGAGAATTTTATGTATGGGACAAAACTTACAGCCGAGGCACGATTTTTAAAGACAAACCTGCAAAAGAATCTCTTGCTTCATTTATGGAAGAATGTTTCGCAGGCGTTTGCGGCTGACGCCGGGGAAAAACAAAAAACCCTGGTGGATTACGTTCGAAATGAAATGGGCAAGGTGCTAGAGTATTCTCGAAAACCCACCGGTGATGTGGTAATTGAAATGAAGCAGCGTCCTGAACCTGTTGTTCTAAGCAAACGGGATATAGATCATTATTCCAGTGTTGCTTATGCATTACGTGCGATTTTAGCGGTTCAGCAGGAAGCCATGCTGCAAACCGATATTAAACTGGTACCGCTGGATTCGGTCAGTATTTCGGCATTGAAAGAATTCCTGGATATATTTACGTTGGCAGTATTGCAGGTGGCGGACCGTCAGGCACGGCTTGCCAATGCTTATGAACTGACCCCGGAAATTTTCCAGGGTGCCTGGGAAACCATACAGAATTCTGTCTCGGTACAGGAGTTTAAGGCTGCGGATTTCTGGATGGCAGCGAAGGGGGCGCCGGCTCCCAAACCCAAAGACCCGTCTGCCGGGTTTTCTACCATTCAACGAATCGTTGACCAGAAGGTGAAATCTTATGAAGCCTATAACAATATTTCCATGAAGGTGTTCTTGAGAAACCTGCAGGTTTATTTTGCCCGGCACCAATGGCCGTCTGATCCTGATGAAGGCCGAAAATTCAGGGATATTTTCACTGGATCCATGGTGTCCTTTGCCTTTGAAAGTTGGAAATTAGCGGAAAAAATGGCTAAATCCAAGGGTCATCGCTTGATCCGGGAAGAAGATGTGCACCGGATGTGGAACGCTTTTATTCCTTTTGACGTCAACGAATACGAGGATGTTATTTTTTTCCCCAAGCTTGGGCGGGAAGGGAGTTTAACCATCGAAGCCTATGATTTCGATGCCTTCCGCGACAGCGGCATTCACTGGCGTTATCTCCAATTTGCCCTCCAGGACCATCTCCAGGAATTATCCTTAGAACCGGATCCCTTTGCCGCGGAATTGTTGGTGGAAGGTATTGCCCAGTTTGGGGTGTTGGCGCTGCGGGTTGCCGGGATGAAGGCAAAAGAAAAAGGCGATGAACAACTCAAGGTGGAGCATCTAAAGGCATCCCTCCAGGAGATTCAGCAGCGGGTATTAAAGCACAGCAAAGCAAAACCCATCACCAAGGTGAAAGATATCCTGGCATCCAGTGACAATGTAACCCGTCTCTCTGGCGGTCAGACTTATTTTACCGATGTTACCCAAGGAGCCGGGATTCGGTTTATGCATCGGTCCTCGGATTGGCTCAGCCGCCTGCTGCGAAGCTATCTTAAGAAGAGCGAAACAGTGGGAACCCTCAATGTGCCTCCTGCCTTTGGCGGGTCCGGGGCTGCCGCTGGCGATGTCAACCAGGATGGCATACCGGATGTGCTTTTACTAAGCGGTGCCGGTAATGCCTTGTACCTGGGGGATGGGCTCGGGAATTTCCGGGACATTACCAGGGAATCGGGAATTGTTTTCCGAAGAGAAGACGGGCACTTTGGCGAGCCCCGCCAGCCCATTATCGCGGATTTTGATAACGACGGTCTGCAAGACATTTTAATTACTTATGTAGATGATGACCATAAGCTTTACCGGAACTTGGGCAAGGCAAAATTTGAAGATGTTTCCCCTATAGCCGGGCTGGGAGGAAAGAACCTGGTAGGTGGTCCGGTAGCGGTTTTCGACTATGATAACGACGGGCTTCTGGATATTTATATCTGCTATTTTGGTGATTACCTTCACGGCAAGCTGCCAACGCTCTCTCGTAAGAATCTCAATGGCCTGCCCAATAAGCTCTTTAAAAACAAAGGAAATATGCGATTTGAAGATGTGACTGAGAAGAGTGGGGTAGGGAATACCGGTTGGGGCCAGGCGGTATCTCATACGGATTTTGACCTGGACGGTTGGCAGGATATCATCGTGGGTAATGATTTTGGTATAAATGTTTACTATAGGAATCGCGGTGACGGCACCTTTGAAGATGTGGCCGGGAAATTGGGAACAGATAAACCGTCCTTTACCATGAATGTAGGAATCACTGACTTGAACCGGGATGGGTTCCCCGATATCTATATATCCAACATCGTTACCATGGTAAAGGATGAAAAGTATGTGCTTCCCGGTTCAGATACCACCATGAAATTTGATCCCGCCAGGTTGTCCAGGATGAGGGTCATCGAGGCCAATGATCTTTTCTTATCTCGAAGTTCCGGGGATAAACTGGAAGGCTACACCCTGTCGGATGTTGTTGGCAGGGGATTTTCTTCCACTGGCTGGTCCTGGGGCGCCGACTTTTTCGATTTTGATAATGACGGCGATGACGACCTGTACTGCGTCAATGGGATGAATGAATACAAAGTCTATTCCGATACTCCTTACTACACCAGTGTTTTCAAGGAGAAACGCAAAATCCAGCTTCCTGTTTACGAGAAAGAATCCAATGTGTTCTTTGTAAACGAGGGTGGTAAGCTGCAAAATCATTCCAAAAAGAGCGGCACCGATTGGTTGGGCAATTCCCGCAGCACCGTCTACCTGGATTTTGACAATGATGGTGACCTGGACATTGTTTTAAATAACTATCACGGCCCTGCCCTGGTGTTTCGAAACAATTCCCAGCAATTGAATAACAATTGGCTAAAAATAAAACTCATCGGTGATCCCAAAAAGAAGACTAACCGGGACGCCATCGGTGCAAGAATCATTGTTTATAAAGATAACAAGCAAATTGCCTGGAGAGAGATACACGGCGGACATGGTTACCTGTCTATGGACCCCAAAATCCAGCACGTCGGGCTTGGAAAAGAAAAAACTGTAGATGTAACGGTTATCTGGCCCAATGGAGAAACCTCTAAATTTAAAGATGTCAAAGCCAATCAACAGTATCTCATCGACCAGGCCCTCGGCGAGGGCAGCCACAGCAGGCGCATACGCGCCATCTAAAGGTTTCCTTATCTGAACCAACCAGGCTGAAGAACTCTTTTGCAATTGATATGAATCGAAAAATGGGCTGTTGCTTCAAACGTTTGGGGAAACCTTCAACTTGCTTTCTATTTTCTCTTTCTTTTTCTAATAAAAAGTTTTGCAGGGGTCCAGGGGGTGGTTTTTCAAAAGAACCCCCTGGTCGCCGAAGGCAAAAAAGTTCTTATAGAGTTCTAATAGTAGTTCAGGATGGGCAGACTAAATGTTTTTTGAGTTCACAGATATTACTGCCCATCCTGTAGATAAAAATACTGGACAGTATATCCGCACGGAGGGCAATAGTTTTTTTCAGAGTGCCCGTGCGGTAGGAGAGGTAAATAGAGGTGTCCTTCGGACGATTTTAAAACGCCTGCGGCGATTCCACTGTTAGCCCAGGAGCATTGTTTTGGTCATTTGAATTTTAGTCATTCGGATTTGTTTCGGATTTCGAAATTCGTATTTCGGATTTTCTTTCCCTTCCCCTATCAGCGGGGTATCATTTGGACCTCAACGCTATCCCAGAGTGTTAAATCAATCCAGTCTCAATCCCCTATCAGAGGATCGAAGGTGCCAGGTAATTTATTCCAATTTTGAGTTCTGTTTTGTTATTAGTTGTCATTGTTATTTCCTAACTTCTCATTATTTATGCCTTATTCCTTTGATAACCTTCAATTTGGTTATATTTGTTAAAGACCAATCGTAAGCTTAAAAACTCCCAACCGGATGATGTAAAAGTGACCGATTGTTAAATAAAAAAGCTTGGACGAAATATCAAAAAGCTCTGAGGAAAGATCAAAACGCTGTAAATTAATATCAAAAAGCTCTGGAGC